>CAZMKX010000054.1:5740-11815 GCA_964566375.1 uncultured Myxococcales bacterium | reverse complement strand
AGGCGGCGCTCGTGTTCCGCTCGCTCAACGGTCGCTCCGGACGCCGCTATGGGCGGGCCGACGGCGCCATGGCCGTGGGCGGAGAGCGGCAGTTCGCGGCGCCGCACGGCTACCTGACTCCGCCGCAGTGGCTGGCGCTCTGGGCGCGTCGACACCAGGCGGTGTACGGAACGACGTGCGAGGATTTCGGACGCATCGCCGTCACGCAGCGCTCCCACGCCGCTGCGAATCCTCACGCGGTGCAGAGGAAGCCGATCGAGCTCGACGACTACCTCGCGGCGCGCTGGATCAACGAGCCGTTCCGGGTCTACGACTGCGCGCTGGAAGTCGACGGGGCCGTGGCGGTGGTCGTCACGACGCGGGAGCGGGCCCGGGATCTGCGGCAGCGGCCGATCGAGGTCCTGGCGCACGTCGAGTCGACCGGCCACGGCGGCTCGATGGACCAGTGGCCCGACTACGCGACGATGTACTCGAAGGACGCCGGCCCCCTGCTCTGGCAGCGGAGCGGGCTGCGGCCCTCGGACGTCGACGTCGCCTGCATGTACGACTGCTTCACGTACACCGTGCTGGTCACGCTCGAGGAGTTCGGGCTGTGCGAGCGCGGTCAGGTGGGGCGCTTCTTTGCGGAGGGCCGCGCGACCTACGGGGGGGACGTCGTCGTGAATCCGCACGGGGGCCTGCTCTCCGAGGGTTACATCCACGGCCTCAACCACACCTACGAGGCGGTGCTCCAGCTTCGCGGCGCCGCCGCGAACCGCCAGGTGAAGGACGCCGAGATCGCCCTGGTCACGGCCGGCGCCGGTCCGTTCGGCGGCGCGATCCTCCTCGGACGGGCCGCGTGATGGACCTCGACAGTCCGCCGCAGCCCCGGCCCGACCTCGATACCGCCGGGTTCTGGGAAGCCACCGCCGGCGGCCGGCTCGCGCTGTGCCGCTGCGCCGAGTGCGGGCTGTGGCTGCACCCGCCGCTGCACGAGTGCCGCCGTTGCGGCGGCAAGACCCGCTTCGAGCCCGTCTCGGGTCGCGGCACCATCTACACCTACACCGTGGTGCGTCACCCCGCGGTGCCGGGGTATCTGCGCCAACTGCCCTACGTGATCGCGATCGTCGAGCTCGACGAGCAGCCCGGGCTGCGCCTGCCGACGCGGCTGGTCGACGTCGAGCCCGAGGCCGTGCGCGTGGGCCAGCGCGTCGTCGCGGAGATCGTCGCTCTGCGGGGCGGGGAGTTTCGCGTGCCCGTCTTCCATCTCGCGGGAGACGGAGAGCGGGCGTCTCCGAGCGGCGGGGGCTGAGCGGCCGGGGGCGACGGCGCGCTGGAAGGACGAGGAGGAGCGATCGGATGGCGGCACCTCTGGAGGGAATCCGGGTCCTCGAGGTCGCGAGCTGGCTCGCGGCCCCGAGCTGCGCGTCGCTGATGAGCGACATGGGCGCTCGGGTCGTGAAGGTGGAGCCACCCGGGGGAGATGCGTACCGCAATCTGTTCGCGGCGTTGCTGGGGCCGGAGTTCGTGCACCCGACGTTCCAGTTCGACAACCGCGGCAAGCGGGGCGTGGCGGTCGACCTCGAGCAGCGCGAAGGCGCGGCGCTGGTGCGCGAGCTCGCGCGCGACGTCGACGTGTTCCTCACCAACCTCACGCGGCCGCGGCTGGAGCGCTACGGGCTGACCGACGCCGACATCCGGGCCGTCGCGCCGCGCGGGGTGTACGTGGTGCTCTCGGGCTTCGGGCTCTCGGGTCCCGACGCCGAGCGCCAGGGTTTCGACCAGTCCGCGTTCTGGGCGCGCTCGGGAGCGATGTCGCTCTCCGGCGAGGCGCGGGATGCACCATCGCTGTGTCGCGGCGGCTACGGCGACCACACCACCGCGCTCAACCTGCTCGCGGCGACGCTCGCCGGGCTGCGCCTGCGGGACCGGACCGGCGCCAGCCAGTTCGTCGAGGTCACCCTGCAGCGCACCGGCATCTGGTGTCTCGCGGGCGACGTCACGAGCACGCTGTACTCGCGCACCCAGCCCGTGCGCCACAGCACCGACCGCCCACCCAACCCCGTCTGGAATTACTACCGGACGCGCGACGACCGCTGGCTCTTGCTGTGCATGCCCATGCCGCTCGCCTACTGGCCGCGCTTCACCAAGCTGGTGGGCCACCCGGAGTGGGCTGAGGACGCGCGCTTCCAGAGTGTGGCGGGGCTGCTCATGAACGGGCCGGAGATCGTGCCGGTGATCCGCGACGTCATCGCGACACGGGACCTCGCCGATTGGGCGCGCGAGCTCGACGCGGCGGGCCTGGTGTGGGCGCCCGTCGCGGAGATGCCCGAGGTGATCGAGGATCCCTCGTTGCGCGAGAACGGGGCCTTCTCGCTGATCGTGCATCCGCGCGCCGGTGCCATCGAGACGGTCTCGGCGCCCTTCACCATCCGCGGTGCCGACATCGAGGTGCGCGGCCCGGCGCCCGACTTGGGAGAGCACACGCGGGAAGTCTTCGCCGAGCTGGGCATCTCGGAGGAGAGATTGAACGACCTCTTGAGCCGCGGAGTGCTCCGCGGAAGGAGTCCCGATGGGTGAGCTCTGCGGCGCCGGGACCACACACGTTCCTTACCTGATGAGCGCGCCCGAGAACCTGCTGCGCTTCCGCAAGATCCTGTGCGGGCTCGCCGAAGCGCTCTCCGGCAAGCCGTTCGTCGATCCGCCCGAGGCGCAGGCCGAGATGGGTGCGGACCCGGAGGCGGTAGCGCGCGAGCATCACCGGCTGCACTGGGAGGCGTTCGTCGAGCTCCGAAGGCGCATCGACGCGCTCGCCCCCGAGGCGATCCTGTTGATCGGCGACGATCAAGCTCAAGCGTTCATGCCCGGCAACCTGCCGCCGTACGCGATCTACGTGGGCGAGACCGTCGACGCGACGCCGTTTCACGCTGCGCGCATGCCGGGAGACCCCGAGTACGTCAAGCGCACCTGGGGCGTCGATGCGACGCACACCTACCGCTGGCCCTGTCACGCGCCGGCCGCGCTGGCGCTGCGCGACGGACTGATCCGGCGCGGCTTCGACATCGCCTCGACCAACGACCTGAGCTCCGCACACTGGAAGCACGGCTTGCCGCACGCGCACGCCAACACGCAGCTCTTCCTGCGCAACGACGATGGCCGCATCCCGATCATCCCGCTGTTCGTGAATTGCTACGGCGCCGAGCTCGCGATCTTTGATCCCGCGGCGCGCGCCGACCCGGCGCGCGCCGCCGGCTACCCCGCGGCCCCGAGCTCGCGCCGGCTCTACGCCATGGGCGAGGCGATCCGCGAGATCGTCGAGGCGTCCCCATACCGCGTGCTCGTGTGTCCGAGCTCGACGTGGTCGCACACCTGGCTCGCCAGCCTCTACGACCGCATGCGCATGGACGTCGAGGGCAACCGGGAGAAGCTTGGCTGGTTGGAGGCAGGCGAGGGCTGGCGCCTGCGCGACTACGACAGTCCGGAGCTCGAGGCGAACGGCGACCACGAGCTGCGCAACTGGATCGTCGCTGCCGGCGCCATGGCCGGCCGCAGGCTCGAGGTGACCTGGCAGATCGCCTCGTGGGTGTCCACCGGCTTTCGCGTCTTCGGGGTATGGCATTGAGCGGCGCCGCGGTCGTCGATCTGCACAACCACATCGTGTGCGAGGATGTGGTCGGCTTCCTGGAGCGCGAGGGCGCACGGCTCGACACGCGCATCGCCAGCACCCCCGCGGGGCGCTTCGCGCAGGTGGGCGCGCAGGCCGTGCGGCCCCTGCACGCGCGCATGTCCGACCCGCGCGCGCGGCTCGCCGACATGGACCGACTCGGCATCGACGTGCAGGCGGTGTCGTGCACGCCGTTCGTGCTCTACGCCGATGCTCCGTCCGATCTCGCTCTCGCGGTGGCGCAGGTGAACAACGACTCGCTCGCGGCGCTGGCGCGAGCGCATCCGACACGTTTCGCGCCGCTCGCCTCGGTTGCCCTGCAGGCCCCCGAGCTGGCTGCGCGCGAGCTCGAGCGCGCGCACGCGCTCGGCCTGCGCGGCGTGGAGATCCCCGCGCGCGCGGGGGGGCTCGAGCTCGACGACGCGCGCCTCGAGCCGTTCTGGTCGGCGGCGGAGGCGCTGCGCGCGCCCATCTGCGTGCATCCGTTCGACGCCTCGCCGCAGGGCGCGCTCGCGCGCTACGCGCTCTCCCCGCTGGTGGGCAACCTGTTCGACACCGGGCTCGCCGCGACGCTGCTCGTCATGGGCGGCGTGTTCGACCGCCACCCTGGCCTATGCGTGGTGCTGTACCACGGCGGCGGGGCGTTTCCGGCGCTGCTCGCGCGGCTGCAGGCGGGCTGGGAGCGGATCCCCGATGCGCGCCGCGGCTCGGCGCATCCGCCCCGGTACTACCTCGACCGTTTCTGGCTCGACACGGTCACGTTCGACACGGACTGGCTGGGTCAGCTCGTCGCCCGCTTCGGCGCGAGCCATCTCGTGCTCGGCAGCGACTACCCGCTGCCGCTCGGGCCGGCCGATCCCGCTGCGGAGGTGCGCGCGCTCGCACTCGATCCCGCCAGCGAGGCGGCGATCCTGGGCGGGAACGCGCGCGGCCTGCTCGGCCTCGCAGCCGCGGAGGAACGCGCAGCATGAGGCTCGCGGGTCGCGTCGCGATCGTGACCGGGACCAGCCCGAACATCGGGGGCGGCCTCGCCGAGGCGCTCGCCGGCGAGGGGGCGCGCGTGGCCTGCGTCGACCAGGTCGCGGCCAACGCCGAGGACTGCGCAAACGGGATTCGCAAGCAGGGCGGGGATGCGCTCGCCGTCGTCGCGGACATCACTTCGGAACCCGCGGTCTCCTCGATGGTCGAGCGGGTCACGCGAGACCTCGGCGCGGTCGACGTGCTCGTGAACAACGCGGCGATCTTCAACCAGAAGGGCGTGCTCGACATGCCGCTCGCCGAATGGTCGCGCCAGCTCGCCGTGATCCTCGACGGCGCATTTCTGTGTACCCAGGCCGTGGCGCGGCAGCTGGTGGCGCGCCGGTCGGGCGGGGCGATCGTGAACGTGATCTCGACGGCGGGGCACCAGGGCCAGCCCCGCAACGTCGGCTACTGCACCGCGAAGTCGGGGCTCCTGAACTTCACGCGCTCGGTCGCGATGGAGCTCGCGCCGCATGGCATCCGCGTGAACAGCCTCACGCCCACGGCGACCGATCCCCGCGAGGCGATGGATCGCGCGGAGCGCTGGGGCCGGCCGCGGCCCCCACAGCGCATGGTCGAGTTCTTCGAGCCGTTCCGCCGCGGCGTACCGACGCAGTGCCTTCCCTCGCCTTGCGATTACGGGCGCGCGCTCGTGTATCTGGTGTCCGACGATGCGCGACACGTCACCGGCACGGATCTGCGCGTCGACTCGGGCGCGGTCGCACGCTACTGGGCGTGGGACCCGGCAAGGGAGGAATGAGGATGCTCCGCGATCGCTACGTCGATGACGACGTTCGCAACGGTCTGTTCCGCATACAGCGCCAGGCGTTCCTCGACCCCGAGGTGCTCGAGGAGGAGCGCGCGCGCATCTTCGAACGCTCGTGGCTCTACCTCGGTCACGAGTCGGAGGTGCGCGAGCCGGGGGACTTCCGCATGCGCGAGCTCGGGCTGCGGCGCATCGTGTTCGTGCGCGGCAAGGACGGCGTGGTGCGCGCGCTGCTCAACGCCTGCACCCAC
Source organism: uncultured Myxococcales bacterium (assembly GCA_964566375.1). Lineage (GTDB taxonomy): Bacteria > Myxococcota_A > UBA9160 > SZUA-336 > SZUA-336 > VGRW01. The sequence continues at coordinate 6,135 of CAZMKX010000054.1, read as the reverse complement.
CGCGGCGCCGAGGTGTGCCGCGAGCGCGGCGGGAATGCCAACAGCTTCCAGTGCTTCTACCACGGCTGGACCTTCCGCAACGATGGCAGCCTGATCGGCGTGCCGGGCGAGGAGGCCTATGGGCCGGGCTTCTCGCGCGAGGCGCTGCGCCTGCGTGAAGCGCCGCGGCTCGAGTCGCACCGGGGCTTCTGGTTCGTGAACTTCGATCCGAACGCGGTGCCTCTCAACGAGTACCTGGGCGGCGCGAAGGAGTACCTCGATCTCGTCGCCGATCAGTCCGAGCAGGGCATGGAGATCGTCGGCGGCACGCAGTCCTACGCCATCAACGCGAACTGGAAGCTCCTGGTCGAGAACAGCTACGACGGCTACCACGCGCAGATCGCGCACGCCCGCTA
>CAZMKX010000054.1:3864-5640 GCA_964566375.1 uncultured Myxococcales bacterium | reverse complement strand
ACGCCCGACGACATCGAGGCGCTCGAGTCGTGCCACCGCGGCTACGGAGCGACGCCCGAGGCGTGGAACGACATCTCGCGCGACACGGGGAGCGCTCAGCCGCCGATCACCGGTGAGCTGCAGATGCGCGTCTTCTGGCGCCGCTGGCAGGAGCTGCTCGCGCCCAACGTCACGTCCCTGTCGGAGGCGCGCCGTGCCGCAGCCCGCTAGCGCGCTCACGCGCACCGAGGTCGAGGACTTCCTCTTCGCCGAGGCGGCGCTCCTCGACGAGTGGCGGCTCGACGAGTGGCTCGCCCTGTTCACCGAGGACGCGACCTACAGCGTGCCGGCCACCGATGCACCCGACGCCGAGCCGGACACCACGCTCTTCCTGATCGCCGACGATGCGGATCGTCTGCGCTCGCGCGTGGAGCAGCTGCTCGGCAAGACCACCTGGTCCGAGAACCCTCACGCGCGCACGCGCCGCCTCGTCGGGAACGTGCGCATCCGGCGCAGCGAAGGGCCGCGCGCCTGGGTCACGGCGAACTTCGCCGTGTACCGCATGCGTACGAACCAGGTCGCCACGTACGTCGGTCGCTACGAGTACGTGCTGGAGCGGCACGACGCGGGCCTCAAGATCCAGCACCGCCGCGCAATCCTCGACCTCGAGTCGCTGCGCGACGTGGGCAAGGTCAGCTTCATCCTCTAGAGCGGAGAGCGAGACATGAAAGCCAGAGCCGCGGTCTTCCGGAAGGTAGGAGATCCGATCACGATCGAGGAGGTCGACGTCGCCGACCCCGGGCCCGAAGAGGTGCGCATCCGCACCGCGGCCTGCGGCGTCTGCCACAGCGACGTCCACTTCGTGAAGGGCAACATCGCGGGCCCGGTGCCGACGATTCCCGGACACGAGCCCGCCGGTGTGGTCGAGTCCGTCGGGGAGCGCGTGAGCTCGGTCGTGCCCGGCGATCACGTGATCGCCTGTACCTCGCTGTTCTGCGCCAGCTGCCCGCAGTGCCTGCAGGGCTACCCGCACCTGTGCAGCAATCGCCGCGCCTGCCGCCGCGGGCCGAAGGAGCCGCCGCGCCTCTCGCTGGCGGGGAAGCCATTGCAGCAGTTCGCGGACCTGTCCGGGTTCGCCGAGCTCATGCTCGTCCACGAGCGCGCGGTGGTGAAGATCGACAAGGATCTCCCGCTGGACCGTGCGGCCCTGGTGGGCTGCGGCGTGACCACGGGCGTCGGCGCGGCTCTGAACACGGCCCGCGTCCATCCGGGCTCCTCGGTCGCGGTGATCGGCGCCGGGGGCGTCGGGATCTCGATCATCCAGGGCGCGAGGATCGCCGGCGCGCGTCAGATCATCGCGGTGGACCTGCTCGACTCCAAGCTCGAGAAGGCGCGCGGCTTCGGCGCGACGCACACCGTGAACGCCTCGAGCGGCGACACCGTGCGCGAGCTCAAGAAGCTCTCGGACGGGGGCGTCGACTACGCGTTCGACGCGGTGGGCAGCGCGCGGCTCGTCGAGCAGTGCCTCTACAGCCTCGGGCCGCGCGGCACCGCGGTCGTGGTCGGCGCGATCCCGCCCGACCAGCGCCTCGACCTGATCCCGGGTCACTTCTTCGTCGAGAAGCGTCTGATCGGCTGCATGATGGGCTCGAACCGCTTCCACGTCGACGCGCCGCGCTATCTCGAGCTGTACCGCCAGGGGCGGCTGGACCTCGACGGGATGGTGTCGCGGCGCGCACCGCTGGAGGAGATCGAGGATGCCTTCCGCGCCATGGAGGCGGGGGAGGTCGTGCGCAC
>CAZMKX010000054.1:0-3764 GCA_964566375.1 uncultured Myxococcales bacterium | reverse complement strand
TGGAGGAGATCGAGGATGCCTTCCGCGCCATGGAGGCGGGGGAGGTCGTGCGCACCGTCCTGACTTTCAGCTAGATCGATCAACAACGCTGTTGACTGGCTGAGCTGGGCGGTGCCAGACTGCGCTGCAGGATGGACGCGCCCTCGAACGCTGCTCAGCCCTCTCGTCCTCCGAGCGCTCGCGCATCGGGAGTCGCCGAGACCCGCCGGGCGCTCATCGCCGCAGCCAGCGAGCTCATGGCGCAGCGGGGTCCGGAGCAGCTCGCAGTGTCCGAGGTCGCGCGGCGCGCGGGCTTGAACCGCGGCACCGCGTACCAGCACTTCCGCACACGCGAGGACTTGATTTCGGCTGTGCGCGAAGCGTTCGCGGAGGAGCTGTCCCGGTTGCTCGCCGCAGCGGGTGGGCTCGACGAGCGGATCGATCGCATCATCGAGTACTTCGTCGCGAACCCGGCACTCGCGCGACTGTGGATCTACGAGCTTCTGTCCGGCGAACCACAGCGCTCGAGCCCGGCGTGGGATGCGTACGTGTCGCGCATCGAGGCCTTCGCCGGGAGCGGTGCCGCCCGCGAAGGGATCGACGCCGGCATGCTTGCGTTCATCCTCGTGGCTGCGCCGCTGCTCTGGTCGCTGTGGAGCCGCGCCGGCGCGGGTGGAGAGATCTCGGTGCAGACCGGGCGCTTCGCGCGCGAGCTCAAGCGCTTGCTCCTGTTCGGGGCGCTTCGACCCGAGTCGTGGCCCGATGTCGTGAGCGCGATGGGCTTCGCCGCCGCTCCGCGACCCGATCGTCCCCAGAAAACTCGCAAGGCATAGGAGGTCCGATCATGACCGCCCCGAAGCTGACCTACACGCGCGATGAGCTCCTCGCGCACCACGACTACGCCCGCAAGCTGACCCGCAAGGGGCGCACCTTCCACGGAGGCCTGCTCGCCGATGGGAGCTACCGTCCGCCGCGCTCTCTGCATCGCATCGACGCCATCCGCGCCTGGTCCGACCAGGTCGTTGCGTCCGGTGGGCGGCTGGAGGTGATGAACCGCCAGGAGATCATCGCCCGGAATCCGTTCTTCCCGACGGTCGAGCAGGCCAAGCTGCTCCTGCGGCACGGCTGCAAGGACGCGATGACGCGTCTCCTGACGATGATCGGCGTGATCGAGGGGTTCGGGAACGACGGCATCCGGCTCCTGCCGCCGCTCGACATGCAGAAGTTCTTCGTCGAGCCGGTGCAGGGCACGTGCCTGGATCATCTCCACCGGGGCCTGCTCAGCGCGCACGGTCAGGATGAAGCGGGCAGCGGCGTCGAGGCCGGGCACGACGAGATGTGGTTCGCGATCCGCGACGCCGCCCTCGATGACCCGGAGGTCACGGACAGCATGTTCGAGAACCTGCCGATCGCCCCGCCGCCCGGCTATCAAGGGCGAGCGAAGGCGTCCCCCGACGCGCTCGTCGCCGCCAGCCAGGGAGGGGAGCGGTTGTTCCCGGAGCTTGCGGTCGCGCTCGAGCTGACGCTGCGGGCGCTCGCGCAGATCCTCCTGGTCGAGCATGGCGCGTACGCGACCTTCAACTGGGCGCGCGAAGTGCTCGCAGACCCGGCCTGCTCGGCGCAGCCCGTGTGGGCGCCGCAGATGGTCGACTACATCCAGGCGGACGAGGACATCCACGTCTCGTATCTGAACTGCGCGCTGGCCGAAACCGCGACGCGCACTCTCGTCGGAGAGCGGGGGGAGCGGTTGCCGGGCCGGATCGTCGTCGCGCGAATCTGCGAAGCAGCCATCGAGCGCCAGAGCGGCGAGCGGGTCGAGCGCATGAAGCGCGATCGCTATCAGCACATCCTGCGGGAGCTCGACCGCCGCCCCGACGGGCAGCGCATCCTGGCCGCGTTCCGGTCGGCGGGTCCGGTTCCGGCGATCTCAAGCGGAGGGGCACCATGAAGTTCGGGATCTTCTACGAGCACCAGCTGCCCCGTCCGTGGCACGAGGGGCAGGAGCTGCGCCTGTTTCAAGAGGCGCTCGACCAGGTCGAGCTCGCGGACCGGCTCGGGATCGATCACGCCTGGGAGGTCGAGCACCACTTCCTCGAGGAGTACTCCCACTCCTCGGCGCCCGAGGTGTTCCTGGCCGCCTGCTCGCAGCGCACCAAGCGGATTCGCCTCGGTCACGGCATCGTCCTCCTGCCGCCCGGATACAACGCGCCCGCACGAATCGCGGAGCGGATCGCCACTCTCGATCTCGTCTCGGGAGGGCGCGTCGACTTCGGTACGGGCGAGTCGTCCGCGCGCCTCGAGCTCGAGGGGTATGGCGTGCCCGTGGCGGAGAAGCGCGAGCAGTGGCGCGAGGCGATCGAGCAGATCGCCAACATGATGGCGATGACGCCGTACCCCGGATATCGCGGGAAGTACTTCTCGATGCCCTGCCGCAACGTGGTCCCGAAGCCGGTGCAGAAGCCGCACCCGCCGCTGTGGGTCGCCTGCTCGAATCGCCAGACGATCCACCTCGCCGCACAGCTCGGGATCGGCGCGCTCACGTTCGCGTTCGTCGATCCGAGCGAGGCGAAGAAGTGGGTCGACGACTACTACGAGACGCTCGCGCGCGAGTGCGTTCCGGTCGGGCACGCCATCAACCCGAACATCGCGATGGTCACCGGGTTCTCGTGCCACCGCGACGCGGAGGAGGCCAAGCGGCGCGGAATGGACGGCTTCCGCTTCTTCGGCTTCGCGCTCGCGCATCACTACATCCACGGCGTACATCGCCCTGGGTACACCGACGTGTGGCGGGCGTTCGAGGCCGCGAGGCCGCACCTTCCAGAAGAGGGAGCGAATCGAGGCATCGGCACCCCGGACCAGCTTCGCGAGCATCTGCGGGGGTTCCAGGAGGCGGGCGTCGACCAGGTCGTCTTCATCCAGCAGGGCGGCAGGAACCGACACGAGCACATCTGCGAGTCGCTCGAGCTGTTCGCGAAGGAGGTGATGCCGGAGTTTCGCGAAGGCGCCGAGGCGCGCGACCGGCGCAAGCTGGAGCGGCTCGCGCCCGCGCTGGAGGCCGCGATGGCCCGCAAGCGCCGGCTGGCCCCGCTGACCGAGGCGGAGGTGCCCGAAGTGATCGCGTACGGTCGGCAGATCGCCGAGACGGATCGACCGTCGGGTGCGGGTGGTGCGAGCATTCCGCTTCCGTCCGCGGGGTCCTTCGGGCGCTAAACACAGCTCCGGCCCGTGATTTGGCCCACCGCCGCGAGATCACGTCCCGCGCCCGGTCGGCTCAACGACGCAGCTCGAGCCCTCGCATCTCCCCGTCGTCGCGCCACTTGCGCAGGAGCGCGAAGAACTCCACGGGGCCTCCGCCGTAGGCGGTGTCCTGGCCGCTGCGCTCGCCTGGCTTGCCCTCGTTGTTGTAGTAGCCTGGCGTGCACTCCTCGTAGAAGCGCCGGCCGAGGCGCGCCTTGCGGATGATCGTCTCCACCCACTCGTCCTCCGCGTCGGCCGTCGCCTCGATCCGGCGAATGCCTTCGTCGCTCGCGCGCCGGAGAATGTAGGCGATGTGCCGGCTCTGCTCGTCGAGGCCGTGCGGGAAGTTCGCGGTGAAGCCCGACTGCGCGGTGCTCATGATGAAACAGTTCGGGAAACCGCGGCTGTGCATCCCGTGCAGGGTGCGCACGCCCTCGCTCCACTTCTCGCTGAGGGAGAGGCCGTCCGTGCCGACCAGGTCGTAGCCCGACCGGCGCGTGTAGGCGGTGCCGACCTCGAAGCCGGTCGAGTAGATGATGCAGTCCACG
>CAZMKX010000053.1:9464-11829 GCA_964566375.1 uncultured Myxococcales bacterium | reverse complement strand
CGGGCGCCGACATCATCGAGCTCGGCATTCCGCACAGCGACCCGATCGGCGAGGGGCCGACGATCCAGGTGTCGTCGCAGCGTGCGCTCGCGCGTCACACGACGCTGGCCGACATCCTCGCGCTCGTCCGGCGCGTGCGCTCGGTCTGCGACGTTCCGCTCGTGCTGATGGGCTACCTGAACAACGTGCTCGCGCACGGCGAGGAGCGCCTCGCGAAGGATGCAGCCGAGGCCGGCGCGGACGGCTTGATCGTCTCGGACGTCCCGTTCGAGGAGACGGAATCGCTCTCGCGCGCCTGCGCGGAGCACGGCGTCCACCGCGTGCTTCTCGTCGCGCCGACGAGTACGCCCGAGCGCGTCGTGCACATCGCCGCCGCGAGCCGGGGATTCGTCTACTGCGTGTCGGTCACCGGCGTCACGGGCGCACGCCGCGAGCTGCCGAGCGATCTTGCCCAGCTCGTCGCGCGGATCCGGCGGGTGACCGATACGCCCGTCTGTGTCGGCTTCGGCGTCTCGACGCCTGCACAGGCCGCGCAGGTCTCGCGCCTGGCGGACGGCGTGATCGTGGGCAGCGCGCTGGTCTCGCGCATCGACGCCGCGCCGGATCGCGAGGCCGCGGTCCGCGCCGCGCGGGCGTTCGTGGCGGAGCTCCGCGCCGCCGTCAGCGCCGCGCGAGGCTGACCCACTCCGCGTACAGCTCGCGCGTCTGCTTCTCGGTCGACTCCCACGGGCCGGAGTTGTCGATCACGACGTCCGCGAGCGTGCGCTTCTCTTCGATGGAGAGCTGCGAGCGGATGCGCGCGAGCGCATCCTCGCGCGAGAGCTTGTCGCGCGCCATCACGCGCGCGAGCTGCTGCTCCTCGGTGGCATAGACGACCACGACCCGGTCGAACGGGAGCACCGCGCCGCTGCCGATGCCGGACTTCTTGCCCTCGAGCAGGAGGGGGATGTCGGCCACGATCACGGGCACGCCGCGCGCGCGGTGAGCCGCGACGCGGTTCTGTGTCTCGCGGGTCACGAGCGGGTGGATGAGCAGGTTGAGCTTCGCGCGCGCGGCCGGGTCGTTGAAGACGAGCTTGCCGAGCTTCGGACGGTCGAGCTCTCCCGACGGCGTCAGGTACCCGGCTCCGAAGGCATCGACGATCGCCGCCAGCCCCGCGCCGCCCGGCGCCTGCAGCTCGCGCACGATCGCGTCCGAGCACTCGACCGCTGCACCCAGCGCGCGCAGCAGATCCGCCACGCGCGACTTGCCGGTGCCGATGCCCCCCGTCAGTCCGATCAGGATCGAGCCCGCTGCCGCCATCGGCGCAGTATAGGGGAGGGCGAGCGGGCTGCGCGGCGGCTGGGGTATAGTCGCGCGCGCCCGAGTCGGGCCCCTCTCGAAGGTTTGCGATGAGCGACCCGAACCAGAACGAGAAGGCGCTGGCAGCGCTGCGCGAAGAGATCGACGCGATCGATGCGCAGATCCTCGCGCTGCTGAACAGCCGCGCCGCGCTGAACGCCGATGTCGGCCGCCTGAAGGCCGCCGGCGGCACGACCCCGTTCGTGCCGGCGCGCGAGCTCGAGATCTTCGAGCGGCTCGAGCGCTCGAACCCCGGTCCGTTCCCGACCGCGGCGATCCGCAAGGTCTTCCGCGAGATCATCTCCGCGTCGATCGCGCTGCAGCGCGGCGTCAGCGTCGCATATCTCGGTCCGCCCGCGACCTACACACACCAGGCCGCGATCCAGCAGTTCGGACAGATGGCGGACCTGCGACCCGCGGCGACCACCGACGCGATCTTCGCGCAGGTCGAGACCGGCCAGGCCGAGTTCGGCGTGGTGCCGATCGAGAACTCCAACGAAGGCGTGGTCAGCCACACGCTCGACCTGTTCGTCGAGTCGCCGCTCACGATCGCGGCCGAGATCCACGTTCCGATCCACCACAACCTGTTGTCGAAGTCGGGCGAGCTCCGCGCGATCAAGGCGGTCTACTCGCACCCGCAGGCGCTGGCTCAGTGCCGCGGCTGGCTCGAGCTGAACCTGCCCAACGTGCCGCAGCAGACCACGCACTCGACGGCGCAGGCGGCGGAGCTCGCCGGGCGCAACGACGAGATCGCCGCGATCGCGAGCCCCGTCGCGGCGGAGCTCTACGGGCTGCGCGTCGTCTACGAGGGCATCGAGGACCGCGCCGACAACACGACGCGCTTTCTGGTGATCAGCAAGTCGGCGCCCAGGCCGAGCAAGCGCGACATCACGTCGATCCTCTTCTCGATCAAGCGCGACGTGGTGGGCGCACTCTACAAGGCCCTCGAGCCGTTCCACGACAACGGCGTGAACCTGACCCGGATCGAGTCGCGGCCGACGCGCGCGCGCGCCTGGGAGTACGT
>CAZMKX010000053.1:0-9364 GCA_964566375.1 uncultured Myxococcales bacterium | reverse complement strand
ATGTACCCGATCGCGACGCTGGGCGCGGCCGCGAAGCCCGTGCGCGTTCCGCTCGACACGGAGCTTCGCGCCGACGTCGACGCGACGCTCGCGGCGGTCGGACCGAAGACGCGTCTCGTGTTCCTGGCGAATCCGAACAACCCGACCGGGACCTCGCTCGGCGCCCCGGCGTTCGCGCGGCTCGTGAAGGAGCTTCCCGACCGTGTGGTCCTGGTCGCGGACGAGGCCTACGTCGAGTTCGTGCGCCGCTCGGATTTTCCCGACGCGATCGCGGCCCTCGCGCAGCGCGAGACGCTGATCGTGCTGCGCACCTTTTCGAAGGCGTACGCGCTGGCGGGCCTGCGCGTAGGTTACGCGGTCGCCCATCCCGAGCTGATCTCGTACCTCGAGCGCGCGCGCCACCCGTTCATCGTGAACAGCCTGGCCCAGGTCGCGGCCTGCGCGGCCCTGGCCGACCGGGACCACCTCGAACGGATCCGCCGCGTCACGCACGCGGGCCTCGCGCAGCTCGAAGCCGGGCTCGCGAAGCTCGGCCTGCGCTGCGCGCCGAGCGACGCGAACTTCCTCTGCATCGAGGTCGGAACCGGCGCCGATGCGCTGAACGAGCGGCTCCTGCGCCGCGGCGTCATCACGCGCCCGCTCGGCGGATTCGGTCTCACGACCCACCTGCGTGTGTCGGTGGGCACGCCGGAGGAGAACGAGCGCTTCCTGGCCACGCTCGCGAAAGAGCTCGGTCGTTGAGGAAGCCGGTCTTCGACCGGGTCGCCGTCGTCGGCCTGGGGCTGATGGGGGGCTCGGTGGCGCTGGCCGCGCTCGAGCGCCAGGCCGCCGGCGAGGTCCGCGGCGTCGACCCGGCGCTGACGCGGGCCGGCGGGATCCCCCTCGTCTCGCTCGCCGAGGCAGGGGCCTGGGCGGATCTGGTCGTGCTTGCCGTGCCGCTCGGCGCCATGGGCGACACCCTGCGCGCGCTCGCCCCGCACGTCCGTTCCTCGACGCTGTTGACCGACCTGGCCAGCGTGAAGGGCGTCGTCGCCGACGCGGCGCGCCGGCATCTGCCCTGGCCCGGGAACTGCGTCGGCGCCCACCCCATGGCGGGCGGTGATCGCACCGGTTTTGGCGCCGCCGACCCCGCGCTTTTCGAGGGCGCCCCCTGCATTCTGGCCCTCTCCGGCGGGGAGGCACCTGAAGTAGTGGACCGGATTGAGGAATTCTGGCAGTGTCTCGGGGCCTTCACGGTTCGCAAGTCGCCCGAGGAGCACGACGCGATCGCCGCAACGCTATCGCACGTGCCGCACCTGATCGCGTTCACCTACGCCTTGGGGCTCCCGAGCGACGAGAGATTGGATCTGGCGGGTCCGGGACTGCGTGATTTCATCCGCATCGCTCGCGCCAACCCCAAGCTCTGGTGCGAGATTTTGCTCATGAATCGCCGCCGCGTCGCCGAAGAGGCCTCGCGGTTTTCGAAGGATCTGGGAAGGCTCCTGGACGCTTTGGGCCGCGGAGATCGAGAGTCACTCGAGGAGGCTCTGCGGGATGGCCGGGATCGCATCGAGAAGCTAGAACGGAATCAATAGGAGAACGACGCAGCTAATGTCCGACCAAGTACTAACCCCCACCCCTGCGAACGAAGAGTCCTTTGCGGATCTCTTCGAGAGCAGTCAGTCGCTCGTCAAAGAAGGCCAGGTCGTCACCGGAACGGTGCTCTCCGTGGACCCCGAACACGTCCTCGTCGACGTCGGGTGCAAGTCGGAAGGGATGATCGCAACCTGGGAGTTCGCTGACGACGACGGCGTCGCGCGGATCGAGGTCGGCCAGAAGGTCGAAGTCCTCATCGAGCAGTCCGAGAACGAAGACGGAATGATCGTCCTCTCCAAGGAGAAGGCCGATCGGCTCCGCGTCTGGGACCACCTGCAAGCCGCCTACGACAACCAGGAAGTCGTCGAGGGCGTGATCAACGGCCGCGTGAAGGGAGGGCTGTCGGTCAGCCTGAAGGGCGTGAAAGCCTTCCTCCCCGGCAGCCAGGTGGACCTGCGCCCCGTGCGCAATCTCGACCGCATGATCGGCGAGAACCACAAGTTCAAGATCATCAAGTTCAACAAGCGCCGCGGAAACATCGTGCTCTCCCGCCGCGCGCTGCTCGAGACCGAGCGCCAGTCGCTGCGCCAGAAGACGCTCGAGATCCTGAAAGAGGGCCTCGTCGTCGAGGGCATCGTCAAGAACATCACCGACTACGGTGCGTTCATCGATCTCGGCGGAATCGACGGCCTGCTCCACATCACCGACATGTCGTGGGGCCGCATCTCGCACCCGTCCGAGGTCTTCCAGGTCGGCGACCAGGTGCGTGTGCGCGTGCTGAAGTTCGATCCCGAGACGGAGCGCGTCTCGCTCGGCCTGAAGCAGACCCAGCCCGATCCGTGGATCTCCATCGGCGACCGCTACCCGATCGGCCTGCGCATCCGCGGCAAGGTGGTGTCGCTGGCAGACTACGGCGCGTTCGTGGAGCTCGAGCCCGGAATCGAAGGCCTGATCCACATCTCGGAGATGAGCTGGACCAAGCGCGTGAAGCACCCCTCGAAGGTCGTCGCGATCGGCGACGAGGTCGACGTGCTCGTGCTCGAGGTCGATCCGCAGAACCGCAAGATCTCGCTCGGCATGAAGCAGACCGAGCCGAATCCCTGGAGCCTGCTCGAGGAGCGCTACCCGCCCGGGACGAAGGTGCGCGGCGTGGTGCGCAACGTGACCAACTTCGGTGTCTTCGTCGGCATCGAGGAAGGCATCGACGGGCTGGTGCACGTCTCGGACATCTCGTGGACGCAGAAGGTCCGCGACCCGAAGGAGCTGTTCAAGAAGGGCGACGAGCTCGAGGCCGTCGTGCTGAAGGTCGACACCGAGAGCGAGAAGTTCTCCCTCGGCCTGAAGCAGCTCCAGCCCAACCCGTGGGACGAGGTTCCGCGCAAGTTCCCGGTGGGCACGCGCATCAAGGGCAAGGTCACGAGCATCGCCGACTTCGGCGTGTTCGTGGAAGTCGAAGAGGGCATCGAGGGGCTGGTCTACGCCTCCGAGGTCGGGCGCGACGTCCAGAACCTGAACGACGTGTGCAAGGTGGGCGACGAGGTCGAGGCGCTGGTCGTGCGTGTCGACGCGGCGGAGCAGAAGATCGCGTTGTCGATGCGGGCGATCCTCGAGCGCGAGGACCGCGCCGCGATCAAACGCGTCGCTGCCCAGACGGGAACACAGAAGGCGACGCTCGGCGACCTCTTCTCGCAGGACGCGCTCTCGCGCCTGCGCGGCGGTGGTGGCTCGAGCGGCTCGAACGAATAACCAGAAGACGGAGAACTGCGGGTGGGGGACCTCTCCGGAATGACGAAGAGCGACTTGATCGAGCGCGTGGCGATCAAGGTTCCGCACATCTCGAAGAAGGACACAGAGACGGTCGTCAACACGATCTTCGACTGCATGACCGAAGCGCTTCGCAAGGGCGACCGGATCGAGATTCGAGGCTTCGGCAGCTTTCAGGTGAAGGTCCGCGAGGCGCGCGAAGGACGGAATCCCAAGACCGGCGAAGAGGTCAAGATTCCCGCGAAGCGCACGCCCTTCTTCAAGGTCGGAAAAGAGCTCAAGGAGCGCATCGAGGCCAAGCGCAAGCAGGAGGCGGGGGGGCCAGGCTCCCCCGCGCCCCGGCCCGGCACGGGTCCGAGCGGTCGCGGCTAGGGCCGAGCGGCCGTGAGCGCGGCTTCGGGGGGCTCAGGTCGGCCGCTCTGGGCGCCCTGGCGTGTGGAGTACGTCGAAGGCCCGAAGGCCGCGGGCGGCTGCATCTTCTGCGAGCCGGCGACGCCGGTACCCGACCGCGCGCGGCTGATCCTCCACCGCGGACGACACGTCCTGGTGTTGCTGAACCGGTACCCGTACGCCGCCGGCCATCTGATGGTCGTTCCGGACACCCACGTGCCGCGCCTTCGCGATCTCGACGCCGACACGCGCGGGGAGCTCATGTCGCGCGTGTCGCAGAGCTGCGAGATCCTCGAGGCGACTTTCTCTTGCGAGGGGCTGAACGTGGGTGCGAACCTCGGCAAGGCCGCCGGGGCAGGGATCGCAGACCATCTGCACTTCCACGTCGTCCCGCGCTGGGTGGGAGACGTGAACTTCATGACGTCGATCGGAGAGCTGCGCGTGATCTCGAGTCACATCGAACGCACCTATGACCGGCTTCTTCCCGCCTTCGCCGGGCTGGAGGCGCGATGAGAGGCTGGGGAACGCTCCTCGTCGCGCTCCTGATCGCGGCCCTCGTCGTCGTGCTGGTGCTCCGGAACGACCAGCAGATCGTCGTGGATCTGGTGCTCGTCACCTGGCCCACGAAGGTCTGGGGCGCGCTCGTCGCGGCTGCGGTCGTCGGAGCCTGCGCGGCTGCCGTCCTTCTCACGTGGCCGGTCGTTCGCGCGAAGATGCAGATCCGGCGGCAGACCCGGCGCATCGCGGAGCTCGAGCAGGAGGTTCACGGCCTGCGCACGCTGCCGATCGCGAGCGAGCCCGCGGGCACCCCGAGCGTGCAGAAGGTCTAGGGTGCGCGACTGGCTGCGCGGCAAGCCCAAGAGCGCTCCCGAGCGCTCCGCGACGGCCCAGCTTCGCAGCGCGCTGCACCACGTCCTGGCCGGCGACCTGCCGGCGGCGGAGAGCGCGCTCGCCGAGGCCGCGCGCGTCGATTCCTCTTCCTCGGACGTGTACCTCGCGCTCGCGAACCTCTACCGCCTCCGCGGCGACATCGGCCGCGCCATCCAGATCCACCAGAACCTCCTGCTGCGTCCCGACATCAGCGCCGAGCTGCGCCGCGAGTCGATGCTCGGCCTCGCACTGGACTTCCGCGCGGGCGGGTTCTTGAAGCGATCGGCGGTTGCCTTTCAGGACCTGCTCGAAGCGGAGCCCGACAACGCCCACGCCCTGCGCGCGCTCGAGCGGATTCGCGTCGACGCCGGTGACTGGGAGGGCGCACTCGCCATCCGCAAGCGCATCGGCGCACGCGATCCCGACACGGCCAAGGTCCTCGCGCACCTCTGGGTCGGGCTCGGTCGCGCCGCCGCGGCGCGCGGCTCCGAGCCCGAGGCGCAGAAGGCGTACAAGCGCGCCGTCGGCCAGGATCCCGGATGCGCCGAGGCCTACCTTGCGCTCGGCGACCAGCGGCTTCGCGAAGGCAGCTGGCGGAAGGCGGCCGCGTTCTTCCGGCGCGCGCTCGGCCTCCACCCCGCGATCGGAACGCTGCTGTATCCACGGCTCGCGGAGGTCCACGCCAGACAGGGCGACCTTCCGGGCCTCGAACGCGTGCTGCGCGAGCGGCTCGACGCCGCACCGGAGGACCGCGACGCGAGCCTGTGGCTGGCGCGAACCCTGGCGACACAGAAGCGTGTCGATGAGGCGCTGGCCATCCTGCGCCGGCTTCTCGACCGCGAACCCGACTGGCTCGGCGCGCACGCCGAGATCGGAAGGATCCTGCTCGGCGAGAACCGCGACGACGAGGCGAAGAAGGCGTTCGAGGAGCTGCTCGAGCGCCTGCCCGCGGATTCCCGAAAGCTGCGCTGCCGGAGCTGCGGCACCCAGGACGCGACGCTCCACTTCCGCTGTCCGCAGTGTGGGGAGTGGGACAGCTTCGCCTAGCGCGTCGCGCGGGCCTCGTCGAGCGCGCTCTCGATCCCCGCGACGAGCTTCGACGGCGTGAACGGCTTCTGCACGAAGCCCGACACTCCGAGCTTCGCGAGGCGGCCGATCGCCTCCTCCTCGGGGTAGCCGCTCGTGACGAGCACCGGAACGTGGGGGGCGCGCGCGCGGATCCCGGCGAGCACCGTCTCGCTCGAATCGAGCCCGAGGCTGAGATCGAGGACGACGAGCGCGAGCTCCGCGCCGTGTTCCGCGAGGAGCGCGCGCGTCTCGGTTGCGTTCGACGCCAGGCAGACTCGGAAGCCGGCACTCTCGAGCGCGATGCGCGCGACCTCTCGGACGGCGCGCTCGTCGTCGACGAAGCCGACGAGCGCGCCGCGGAAGTCGCGCTCCGAACGCGGGCGGGGCGGCGGATCGGAGCGCAGTGACGGCTCGCCGCAGGCGGGGAGCTGAACGCGAACACAGGTACCCGCACCGGGCTCGCTCTCGATCTCGATCGTTCCCCCGTGCCCGCGGACGATTCCGTGCACGACGGCCAGGCCCAGCCCGCGTCCCGTCGGGCGCGTGGTGAAGAACGGGTCGAAAACGCGCGCGCGGGTCTGCGCACTCATCCCGCAGCCGTCGTCGGCGACCTCGAGCACGATCCAGTCCGGTGTCGGATCGTCTCTGTGGCTCGCGAGCTGCGCAGGCAGCAATCGGACCCGCACGCTTCCACCGGACTCGGGAAGTGACTGGCAGGCGTTGGTCACCAGGTTCATCAGCACCTGGCGGAGCTGCGTCTCGTCGCCGAGCGCGTGGACGGCGCGCGGCGGAGCCTCGAGCTCCAGCCGTGCGTCGGCGCGCAGCGAGGCGCGCAGCGGGCCGAGTACTTCGCGGCCGAGCTTCGCGAGGTCGACGGGCCCGCGGGAGACCGGCTCCCGGCCCGAGTAGGCCAGGATCTGGTGAGCGAGCTCGGCGGCACGCACGCTCGCCTCGCGAACGTCCTCGACCAGCACCCGCGCGGGCGACGCCTCGGGAATTCGCGCGAGCGCGAGCTCGGCGTTTCCGAGAATACCGACGAGCAGGTTGTTGAAGTCGTGCGCGATCCCGCCCGCGAGCAGGCCGAGGCTCTCGAGGCGCTGCGCCTCGAGGAGCTTCTCCTCGAGCCGTGCGCGTTCCTCCGCGAGCTGGCGCTGCGCGGTCACGTCGGCGACGACACCGATGACGCGGCGCCCGCGGCCGCCCGCGGCCGGGCGTGCCTGTCCGCGAACGAGCATCCAGCGCGGGGTCCCCCCGCCTCGCTGAAAGCGTGCCTCGACCTGGAAGGGCTCGCCGCGCGCGAGCGACTCCCGGGCGCTTCCCTCGCGGAAGCTCACCTCGGAGGGTCGGATCGCAGACCACAGCTCGGGCGCCGTCAGTGCGAGCAGGTGCGGCGCAGCGTCCAGAACCTGCGCGGCGTTCGGCGACCAGCTCACCCTCCCGCTCTCGAGGTCGACCTCCCAGCTGGCCATCTTCGCGGCGTCGAACGCGACACGAAGGTGCTCCTCGCTGTCCGCCAGGGCGCGTTCCGCGGCCTTGATCGCGGTCACGTCGACCAGCGTTCCGATCCAGCCGGCCGCGCGACCGGAGGCGTCCTTCTCGGGAGCGACGTGCGTGAGGATCTGCAGGGTCGCGCCTCCGCGCTGGATCAGCTCGTGCTCGCCGCGGTACTCCCCCTCGCCGCTGACGATCGCGCGCCAGATCTCGTCCGCGTGCGCCTTCCCGCGATCCGAGACGAGATCGAGCCAGCTTCGCCCGATCGCCTCGTCACGCGGGATTCCAGTGATCTCGAGCCAGCGCTGGTTCACGTAGACGATGTGACCCCGGAGGTCGAGGCGGTAGATCGCCACCGGGGCGACGGCGGCCAGTGTCTCGTAGCGACGCTCACTGGCCTGCAAGGCGTCGTGCACGCGTCGCACGTCGTGGAGGTTGCGACCGACCAGAAGCAAGGCCCCCCGACCCTGATACTCGATTCGCGCCGCAGTGACTTCCAGATCGAAGTCGTGACCTTCGAGATCCACCAGGCGAACGACGGTCCACGTCAGTGCGACGCCCGTCTCGGAGACGCGCGCGAGCAGCGGAGCGATGCGAGCGCGCTCGGATGGGTGGAAGACGTCGAGCACATCGCGACCGACGAGGGCGCTCGGGTGGCTCGCGCCAAGGAGTCGCCGTGCCGTGGCGTTGAAGAAGACGACGACGCCGTCGCAGCTGATCCCCAACAGGTTGGGGCTGTTCTCCGCCACGCCCTCCAGGCTCGCCAGGCTGAAGCTCAAGCCAGAGCTTCCGGATCGGCGGCGCAGGCGCTCGAACATCGTGGCTCCCCGGCTCCCGGCCCCTCTGTGCGAAGTGTATCACCGCTCGTGGCTGCGACGCGTCGGGAAACAGCGCGGACTCTCCCCGGGAGGTCGGCGATGGAGCCTGCACGTGCGCTGATGTCGGGACTCACGCGGGTGAGCCGGAGCCTGTCGGGCCGCGACTCGGCCTCACCCGCCGGCTTCGATGCCCGGACTCGGCCGATCGCGCCGATACGGGTCTTCACTGCCTCGAGTCGCGTCCTGGTGCCACTCGAGAGCTCACTTCCGCTCGCGCTCGGCGCTGACCCTCGGAATGTCTCGGGGCGAAGCCGGGCTTCCACCACGCCGACGTCGTGGAGCGTTCCTGCCGGGCGCCTTCTCGCCGTCGGTCTGGCAGATGATCCCGGGTTAGGCGCTTCTCGGCGAGCTCGCGGCGCCACCGGTCGCTCCCGCTTCCGGGCTGAGCGCGGTCGGCGCCTCTCGGCTTCGCGTGCGTCCCGCTCGGACCGGGCCACCGCAACGAGCTGCTGTCGCTGCTCGATCAGCCGGGCTTCCTTCACGCACGCGAGTCGCCCCAGCTCGTCCGCGAGGCTCTCGCCGCCTGAGCGCGCAAGCGACGGCTGCCTGGAAAATGTCGCGATTCACGGGCAGTCTCTCGCGCATGTCGGATCCGGGGCGCATGGGCGGGGCGTGTCTCGTCGGAGCTGCCGCAACGTTCTTTCTCGCCTGGTACCTGATGCCGATGCCGGGCACGACGGACGTCGCCTTCATCCTCGAGAACGTCGCGGCGACACCGGACCGTGTCTGGCTCTCGGTCGCGCTCCAGCTCCTGTCTTCTGCGCTCTTCGTGCCCGGCGTGCTCGCGTTCGTCGTCGCGCCGGATCTGCGGGGCTCGGCGCTGGGCTTCGGGGCGGCCGCGCTGGCCGGGGTGGGTGCCACGGGTCTCGCGGCCGATGCGATCTATCACCTGCTCGCCTACGAGATGGTCCAACCGGGTGTCGCGCGCGATGCCATGGTCCCGGTCATGACGCGCTTCCAGCAGCAGGATCTCGCGTTCGTCGCGCCCCAGCTTCTTGCGCTCGTGCTCGGGCTCGCGGGGATGTCGGTCACGGCGTCCCGCGCCGGACTGATCTCGCGGGTGAATCCGCGCCTCTACGCGCTCGCGGCGGCCGTCGCGCTCGGCGGCTCGGGCCTGTCGGCCGCGCTCGGTGGCGGGCGCCGCCTCGTGGCCCTCGCCGTGCTCGCGACGTTCTCGGTCGCCGTCGCCTGGTTGGGGGGCGCCCTGGCGTCGCGCGCTCGCGAGCGCACGGCCGGACGGACGGGACGACGGAGATCCCGGTCGGGGAGGCGCGGCGCGTCTGGGCGCGCCTCGCCGCGCCGAGCGTTTGCGGGCCCCCCCGGCAGGT
>CAZMKX010000052.1:0-11900 GCA_964566375.1 uncultured Myxococcales bacterium | reverse complement strand
TCCGAAGCTATCACGCTCGCCCCCGCCGCGAACAGCGCCGCGTCTGCTGCAGCGCCTTGTTAGGCCGCCGCGGCTCAGATGCCGCGAATTTCAATTTTTGGATTCGCCTTCTTTAGCCCAGCGACAAATTCGTGAAAGCCGGTGAACTGGAGCACTTGAATCTTGCCTCGGACGTGCCGCACCTGGATAAAGGGCGCCGAGACCGAACGAATTGAGGTGACTTCTGCGGGCTCGACGCTGCACGTTCGAAAAGTACCAACGAATCGCATCCTGCCAGTTTCCATCACCTCAATTGTGTGGGGCATTGCTACGAGGCGCATGGAGGCCACCGCCACAAGTAACGTCCAGATTGCACCGAACCACATAGCCTCAGGACCCTGGGAAGGGTCGTGCGCTGCCATCCACAGCCACAGAGCTCCGAAGGCAATCATGAACACGGGAGCTCCTACAACGAACAACCAGTACATGAATCGTGAATCGACCGTGTAGATTTTCACGCCATCGAGTCTTCACAAGGTCTGCTGCACTGCCGGCCTAACAAATTTTGTCCTGCACCGAATCCCTCTCCGGCGCGCGCGTATTGTTTATCGCAGTACTCCGAGGGTCAAGGAAGGCGCTGCGGAATCAGGTGTGTCCCGAGCCCCCGCCTCGCCGCGGTATCGCTCATCGCAGCGGCGCGCGCTCGCTGTCTGCGCGCCGCTTCCGCCACAGTGCCAACCCGTTCCATCGCGACCGCTCGTCGTCGGGCGCACTCGCACTCGCGTGGCCGCAGCTCGGTTGCCGCCTGGAAGTGTCGGGCCGACCTTCGAGCAGGGCCGGGCGAGTGCCGAGGATGCTGTCTTGTGCGCGTGCGTCGCTGAAGCGAAACGACTCGGAGCCGCGCCTACCCGAGCGCCCCCGGATCCGCCGCGCGCAGGACCTCGACGACCTGGTCGGCGGTCTCGGCTTCGCGCAGGCGGTCGACGACGTACTCGCTGTCGAGCAGGCCGGCGACGCGCGCGAGCAGGCGGAGCTGCACGCGGGGGTCGCGACCGGGCGTGACCATGATGAAGAGCAGGTGGGCGCGCTCGTCGCGGCCGGGGACGGGGATGCCCTCCTCGGAGCGCGCGAAGACGAGCACGAACTCGCGGATCTCGTCGAGGCGCGCGTGCGGCGCAGCGAGACCGCGCGCGAGAAGGGTCGGCATGCCGCGCTCGCGCTCGACGACCGCGTTCGCGATGCGCGCGCCGGGCAGCGGGAGCTCCGACGCCGGCACGCGGGCGAGCGCCTCGCGGATCGCGGACTCGAGTGAGTCGGCAGTGAGTCCGAGAACGACACGGCCCGCGGTGAGCCCGTCCGCGAGAAAGAGCGGCTGCTCGAGCTCGAACTCGTCTTCGATCGTGCCGACGATCTCCTCGATGATGTCCTCGAGCGTGATGATGCCCGTCCAGCGGTCGTTCGCGTCGAGCACGATGGCCATGTGACGGTGGCGGCGCTGCAGGTCGCCGAGCAGCGCCTCGAGCGAGGTGTCCTCGCGCACGGTCTGGAACGGGCGCGCGATGCGGCGCAGGTCGGGGTGCCCGATCGCTTCGGGCCCGGCCAGGACCAGGTCCTTCAGGTGCACGATTCCGACCGGCTTGCCGCCGCCGTCGACGAGCGGGTAGCGCGTCTGGCGCGCGGCGCGGATCACCGCGAAGTTCGCCTCCCACGGCGCATCGGTGCGCAGCGTCGCGACTCCGTCCCGAAGCCGCATGGCGTCGCGAACGCGCACGGAGCGCAGGTCGAAGACGTTCTCCATGATCAGGAGCTGCCGGAACGAGAGCGAGCCCGCGGTCTGCGAGAGCTCCAGAATGATCCGGAGCTCCTGCTCGGTGTGGAGTGGCTCCTTCGCGGGCGCGCCGAAGCCCACCAGACGCAGCACCAGGTTCGCCGAGCCGTTCAGCACGACGAGCGGCACCCAGAGCACGATGCGCGAGATCTTCAGGAACTGCGAAGCCTCGAGCGCCGAGCGCTCGGGCGCGCGGATCGCGAGCGACTTCGGCACCAGCTCGCCGAACAGGATGTGCAGGAACGAGACCATCAGGTACGCGAACCCGATTGCGACGGCGTGCGCCCAGCGCCAGGAGCCGAGCACGGGCTCCAGAAGCGCCGCGAACGCCGGCTCGCCCACGAAGCCCAGCCCGATGCTCGCGAGCGTGATGCCGAGCTGGCAGACGGACAGATACTCGTCGAGGTGCTCCTGGATGTGCGCGACCAGACGCGCGCGAGGCTTTCCCTCGTGTACGAGCGCGTCGACCTGCGTCGGCCGCAGCTTCACCATGGCGAACTCGGCGAGGACGAAGAACGCGTTCACCAGCAGAAGCGCCGCGACGGCGACGAGCGCCATTCCGATCGTCATTGCGTCACGCCGCCCCGTCCCAGGCGGACTTCGGCACCGCGCGCGCGCGGATCCGAGGTCCGTGTGGCTCGAGCGTCAGGATCTTCGGGCTCTCGTCGTCGGGCCGGAACTGCAGCTCCAGCACGAGCCGACGCTGGTCGGCGTCGAGGCGCGACCACGCGCCCATCAGCGGCTGTCCCAGGAGCGTCCACCACGGATCGGTCTCGTCCAGCGCTTCCGCGGTCTGAGAGAGCGGCGAGCCGCCGCCCAGCTCGAGCTCGATCCCGCCGTCCTCGACCAGGATCTGCAGCTCGACCCGGTCGAAGCGCAGCGAGAGCGCGCGCGGTCCGTGCCGCTCGACGTGCAGCAGGCGGGTGCCCGCGAGCATCGCGTCCGCCAGAAGGGGCTCGGGAAGGCGTGGGTTCACGTGCCGGACACTCTAGCAAGCGGTTAGACTCGGGCGCGCGGGAGGTTCCGATTGCTCGAGCGGATCGTGGCGCGCATCTCGGAGTCGCACACCCGCTGGATCGCGTGGGGAATGGTCGTGGGCGTGCTCTCGGGCCTGGCCGCGGCGCTCTTCTTCGTCGCACTCGAGTACGCAACGCATTTCACCCTGCACGAGCTGGCCCGCGCCGTCGTCCCGGCTCCGCCCGGCGACGCGTTCTTCGGAGTGCGAGCCGATCCGGCGGGTCCCCCGCGGCGCTGGCTGCTCGTGCTCCTGCCCGCGATCGGAGGGCTCCTCTCGGGGCTCTTCGTATACTATTTCGCTCCGGAGGCCGAGGGCCCCGGCACCGACGAGATGATCCGCGCGTTTCATCGATCGCGCGGAATCGTCCGCCCGCGTGTGCCCGTGGTGAAGGGGCTCGCGACCATCGTCACGCTCGCGACCGGCGGCAGCGCGGGCAAAGAGGGTCCGGTCGCGCAGATCGGCGGTGGTATCGGGTCGATTCTCGGTACCTGGCTGGGCTTCAATGCGCGCGACCGCCGTATCCTCCTCCTGGCCGGTACGGCGGGAGGGCTCGGCGCGATCTTTCGCGCGCCGCTGGGCTCCGCGATCACCGCCATCGAGGTGCTGTATCGCGAAGACTTCGAGTCCGACGCGCTCATCCCGTGCGTGATCTCGTCGGTCACTGCCTACGTCGTGTTCGTGCTCGTGCTCGGCGGCCAGCGGATCTTCGAGGTCCCCGAATTCCCGCTCTTCACGCCGATCGAGCTGCCGGGCTACATCCTGCTCGCCCTTCTTTCGGTGCCGGTCGGGCGCGCGTACATCGCGCTCTTCAGGATCCTCCGCGAACGCGTCTTCGCGCGGCTCGGCGGCCCGCGCGCGCTTCGTCCGATGGTCGGCGGTCTTTGTGTCGGCGTGATCGGCTACTTCGTGCCCGAAGCGTTCGGCGTCGGCTGGGGATACCTGCAGCAGGCGATCGATGGTCATGTGGTCGTGCGCATGCTGGCGCTGATCGCCCTGGCGAAAATCGCGACGACTTGCCTCACGGTCGGCTCGGGCGGCAGCGGCGGTGTTTTCGGCCCGACTCTCTTCATCGGCGGCATGCTGGGCGCACTCGTCGGCTACGGTGGCGCGCTGTGGAGCCCGGAGCTCTTTCCGAATCCGGCCGCCTTCGTGCTCGTCGGCATGGCGAGCTTCTTCGCCGGAGTCGCGTCGGCGCCGATCGGCGCGATGCTGATGGTCACCGAGATGACCGGCGGCTACGCGCTGCTGCCGCCGCTGATGCTCGTGTCGGTGCTATCGATCCTGCTCGCGCGCGGCAACTCGATCTACGTGCACCAGGTGAAGGACCGCTTCTCGTCGCCCGCGCACCTCGGCGACTTGACGATCAACGTGCTCGAGGAGATGCGCGTCGCCGACGTGTACCGCGCGTCCGAGGGCGTCCCGACGGTCGCGCCCGGCGCTCGCTTCCAGCGCGTGCGCGAGCTCGTGCTCGGCTCGGGCGACGCGACGCTGCCGGTGGTGGACGGGGAAGGGCGGCTGGTCGGCCTGCTCACCGCCGAGCAGATCCGACCCGTTCTCGACGAGCGGCAGCTCGACGGCTTCATCGTCGCGGGGGACATCGCGGCGCCGCCGATGGCGCTCCTGCCCGACGACGACCTCTACCGCGCGCACGAGCTCTTCCGCGCGTCGGGCTGCCCGCAGATTCCCGTCGTCCAGGCCGCCGATCCCGAGGACCCGTTCGCCGGCCGCATCGTCGGCATGCTCGACTACCGCGACATGATGCGCGCGTACGAACGCGAGCTCGCGCGTCGGCGCGAAGCCTGAGGCGAAGCGGGGCGAATGCACGGCGTCGACTCTCCCGGCTTCGTCTTCGGCCTCGCGCTCGCCGCGGGCGTGCTTGCCGTGCTGCTGGCGCGCTGGCTGCGCGTACCGAGCATCCTGCCGCTGCTCGGGTTTGGCGTCGCGCTCGGCTCGGACGGACTCGGCTGGCTCGCGCCGCGCGCGCTCGGCGCCGGACTCCCCGAGATCGTCGAGCTCGCCGTTGCGGTGATTCTGTTCGAGGGCGGACTGAACCTGGAAGCCTCCAGGCTGCGCTCACAGGCACGGCCGCTGCGATTGCTGATCAGCCTGGGAGCACTGATCACCTTCGCGGGGGGTGCGGTGCTCGCGCACTTCGCGGTCGGCTGGTCCTGGACGCTCTCGATCCTGTTCGGCTCGCTCGTGATCGTGACGGGACCCACGGTAATCCGGCCGATCGTTCGCAACGTCGCACTCAAGTCGAATCTCGCGAGCTTGCTCGAGGCCGAGGGCGTCCTGATCGATGCAGTCGGGGCGATCGTCGCGGCCGTGACGCTTCAGGTCCTCGTCGGGCCCGAGGTCGATCCATTTTCGACCGGTGCCCGCGGCCTCTTCGCGCGAATCGCGATGGGAGCGATGCTCGGTCTTGCCGGAGGGCTCGTGCTCGGCCGCGTGCTGCGCAGTCGGCACATCGTCCCGCAGGGGCTCGAAAACATCCTCACTCTGGGTGCAGTGCTGTTCCTGTTCCAGGCGGCCGAGGCGCTGCAGAGCGAGAGCGGGGTCCTTTGCGTCGTCGTGGCAGGCGTCGTCCTGGGCAACGTCGAGACTCGAGTGAGCCGCACGCTTCGCGAGTTCGAGGAGCAGCTGACGGTGGCGTCGATCGCCGTCGTTTTCGTGCTGCTCGCCGCGGACATTCGTCTCGCGGACATCGTTGCGCTCGGTTCGGGAGGCCTGATCACGGTTGCATCCCTGATCTTCGTCGTCCGCCCGCTCTGCGTCCTCGCATGCACGATGGGCAGCGATCTGGACGCGCGCGAACGGATCTTCCTTGCGCTGATCGCACCGCGCGGGATCATCGCCGCCGCGGTCGCCTCCCTCTTCGCCGGATTCATGGCGATCGCGGATGCGCCCGGAGGAACAGAGCTCCGGGCCTTGGTGTTTCTCACGATCGTCGGCACCGTGGTGTTCTCGGGCATCGCGGCGCCTCTTCTCGCGACGCTCCTCGGTGTTCGTGCGCCGGAACGAAACGGCGTCACGATCCTGGGAGCGGAGGAGCTCGCACTCGCGCTCGGCGGCCTGCTGCGCGACGAGGGCGCAGTACCGGTCTTCGTGGATTCCAATCCCCAGCACTGCCGGAGCGCCGAGGCGCGTGGCTTCGGCGTCGTCTACGGCAATGCGCTGGAAGAGCGCGCAGTCGCGCAGTCGCAGCTGCAGCGCGCGCGGGCGGTGATCGGCCTGACGGCGAATGGCGAAGTCAACAGCCTGTTTGCGCGCGAGGCGATTCACGAGTACGGCGTTCCCGAGGCCTACGCCGCATTGACGCCGGATCGGCGCGTCCCCGAGGCCATGCTCGAGCGCCAGGGCATCCTGTCTCTCTTCGACGGGACGAAGGACGTCGAAGGCTGGAACGTCCGCTTTCGCCACGGCCGTGCGAGCGTCGCACTCTTCGCCTTCGAGCCGGGTCCGGATCTCGCCGTGCTCCCCGAGGGCGAGGACCGCCTCGTCTTGCTGGTTCGCCGGCGCGGTGGCCGCTGGCTGGTCGAGCACCGCGGTCTCGCCCCGCGAGCGGGAGATGAATCCTGGGTGGCGATCGACCTGGAGTCGGAGGAAGCCGCGCTCGAGGCCTTGTCGCGCGCGGGCTGGACGAAGCGATCAGCCCCCTGAGGAAGCGATTGCGCGAGAGGCCGCGCGTATCACGACCGGCATGTGCTTGATCCCACCGACCACCGTCGAGCGCAGGCGCTCGACCGATCCCGCGAGCTCGAGCGATTCGACGCGCCACGACAGCGCGCGGAACACGCACTCGAGCTCGATCCGCGCGAGCCGCGCGCCCAGGCAGTAGTGCTCGCCGATGCCGAACGACAGGTGCGGATTGGGAGAGCGCGACAGGTCGAAGACTTCCGGCCGCTCGAAGACGCGCTCGTCGCGCCCCGCCGACGGATAGAACATCACGAGCGTGTCGCCCTTGCGGATCGCGCGGCCGCCGATCTCCGCGTCGACCGTGGCGGTGCGGCAGAAGTGCATGATCGGTGAAGTCCAGCGCACGATCTCGTCCGCGCCCGTGCGCAGCAGCCGCGGCTCGCTTCGCAGCCGCGCGAGCTCGCCCGGGTGCTCGATCAAGGCGAGCGCGCCGCCGGTCGTGGCGTTGCGCGTGGTCTCGTTTCCGGCCGCGTTCAGCAGGAAGCAGTAGCCGAGGATCTCGTCGTCGCTGAGCTTGTGGCCGTCGATCTCGGCGTCGACGAGCACGGTGATCAGGTCGTCGCGCGGGCGCGCGCGGCGCTCGGCGACGTAGCCGCTGTAGTACGCGAAGATCGCGTCGCGCGCGCGCACGGCGGCCGCGTTCGAGGCGTCGCCGCGGTTGTACTCGGGGTCGCCCTGGCCCACGGTCGCGTTGGTCAGCTCGAGCAGCGTCTCCCAGTCCGCCTCCGGGACGCCGAGCATCTCCATGATCACCGCGAGCGGCATTCGCGCCGAGAGCTCGGTGACGAAGTCGAACGGCTCCCCGTGGCCGAAACGCAGGACGGCGCGCTCGACCACCGCGTCGGCGATCGCCTGCACGCGCGGCTCGAGTGCGCCGAGCGCGCGCGCCGTGAAGTGGCGGCTCGTCAGCGCGCGAAACGCGCCGTGGCGCGGCGGGTCCATCGTGATGATCGTCTCGGGCAACGTGTCTTCCTGGCGCAGCTCCTGGCGTCGTCGCGGCGGCATGTTCAGCCGCACGGACGAGACGAAGTCGCTCGGCCGGCGCGAGACCGCGACGATCTCGGCGTGGCGCACGAGCGCCCAGTACTCGCCGATCTCGCCGTGGGTCTGACGCGACACGGGATCGTGTCGGCGAAGCTCCGCCCAGGTCGCCCAGGGATAACCGTCCCGGACGAGCGCGTCGGGGTTCAGCAGGTCGAGCGTCTGGGACATGCAAGGCCCTTCCGGTACCGGTTCAGTCGAAGTATGGCAGCGCGGCCGGGTCGCGCGCGACGCGCAGCGCCTCGCGCACGTGCAGCGGGAGCGTGCGGCCCAGCGAGAGCTCGGGCAGGGCCGCGAGCGGGAAGTAGCGCGCGTCGGTCGCCTCGCTGCCCGCGCGCGGCGCGGCGTCCGGTTCGAGCAGCACGCCCGTGAAGACGAGCTTGTGGATGTGGAACAGGTGCGGGGGGCAGTCGGGCTGAAGGCGCGTGTCGAACACGCCCGCCAGCCGCTGCACGCGCGCGATCACGCCGGCCTCCTCGGCCGCCTCGCGCACGGCGGCTTCCGACGGGCTGTCGCCCACGTCGACGAAGCCGCCCGGCATGGCCCAGCGGCCGTCCATCTGCTCGCGCACGAGCAGCAGCTCGTCGCCGCGGAACACGGCGAGCCGGACGTCGAGCTTCGGCGTCACGTAGCCCTGGTCCGCCGAGCGGAACACGACGTCGAGCTTCTCGGCGTCGGCGACGGTCGCGTGCGCGGCGAGCTTCGCCGCGAGCGTAAGCAGCTTCTCGTAGCGCTCGCGGTCGAACGGGCCCTCGGTGTAGTGCAGGCCCGTCGTCGCGAGCGCGCGGATCTGATCGGCCAGCTCGAGGAGCGTGCGCGGCACGTCAGAACCGGATCCGCTCGGAGGCGAGGTCGACCAGGTCGAGCACGCCCACCGAGTTCAGGCCCTCGAGCAGGCCCGCGCACTCGCCGGGGTTGAACACGAGCGTTCCGTTCACGCGCTCGAGCGCATAGCGGTGGTCGTGACCGTGCAGGAGCACGTCGCGCCCGTAGAGCGGCAGCGCGCGGTGCGCGTGGCGATCGTGCACGACCGTGATGCGCCGCCCCGACCAGTGCAGCTCGAGCGGTGGCTCGACCAAGTGGATGCCGAGATCGGCCGCGGCGGCGCCGAGCCGGTCGCGCTCCACGTCGTTGTTCCCGTAGACACCGAAGAGCGGCACCTCGAGCGCGGCCAGCACGCGCAGCGTGTCGGCGCGCGTGATGTCGCCGGTGTGGATCACGCGCTCGACCCGGGCCGCTCGCAGAACCTCCACGATCCGCGCCACGTTGCGCGTGTTGTCGTGGGTGTCGCTGACGACGCCGATCCGCATGGCGCGCAAGGCTAGCATGCTAGAGTCCCCGGCCGATGTCGCCCGCCCGGCCCCCCACCCGCATCTACTTCCGCACGCTCGGCTGCGCCAAGAACCAGGTCGATTCCGAGGTCATGCTCGGGGCGCTGGCGCTGGGGGGCTACGCGATCGCCGAGGAGCTCGCGGACGCGGACGTCGCGATCGTGAACACCTGCTCGTTCATCCAGAGTGCGCGCGAGGAGTCGGTGCAGGAGATCCTGGAGCTCGCCGACCGGAAGGAACGGGGAGAGCTTCAGGCGCTGGTCGTGGCCGGCTGCCTGCCGCAGCGCTACGGCGCGGACCTGGCCAAGGAGCTGCCCGAGGTCGACGCGTTCGTCGGCACGGGCCAGTTCCAGAACATCGCCTCGATCCTGGACGAGGCGCGCGCGGGCCGCTCCAAGGGTGTGTACGTCGACGCCGGCCGCACGCACCTGTACGACGAATCGAGCCCGCGGCTCTTGATCGGCGCTCGCCACTCCGCCTACCTGAAGATCGCCGAGGGCTGCGACCGCGTCTGCGCGTTCTGCGCGATCCCGGGCATCCGCGGCAAGTTCCAGAGCCGCACGCTCGCGTCGATCGTGGCCGAGGCGCGCCAGCTCGCTTCGCAGGGCGTGCGCGAGATCAACGTGATCTCGCAGGACACCTTGTCGTGGGCGAAGGATCTCGACGGCCGACCGCGCGTCGACGAGCTGATCGCCGCGCTCGACGCCGTCGACGGCCTGGACTGGGTGCGCTTCCTGTACCTGTACCCGACGGCGCTCTCGGACTCGGTGATCGACGCCTTCGCGGACGCGAAGCGCGTGCTCCCGTACATCGACGTTCCCCTGCAGCACGCGAGCGATTCGATCCTGCGCGCGATGAAGCGCGGCGTCACAGCGGACCGCCAGCGCAAGCTCGTCGCGAAGCTGCGCGCGCGCATTCCCGGCGCGGTCCTGCGCACGACCTTCATCGTCGGCTTCCCCGGCGAGACCGACGACGACTTCGCGGAGCTGTGCGCGTTCGTGCGCGAGTCGCGCTTCGACCGAGTCGGCGTGTTCCGCTACTCCGACGAGGAAGGCACGAGCGCCGTCGCGCTGTCCGGCAAGGTCGCGCGCTCCGTCTCGCGCAAACGCCACCGCGAGCTGATGAAGCTGCAGCACGGGATCATGCGCGAGAAGCTCGCCGCGCAGGTCGGTGACACCGTCCGCGTGCTGGTCGACTCGGGCTCCGCCGGCTACGCGGTCGGCCGCACCTGGGCCCAAGCGCCCGAGGTCGACGGCGCCGTCCTGCTCCGCGGCCAGGCGCGCACCGGCGAGATGGTCGACGCGCGGATCACCGGCCTGCGCGACGTGGACCTGGAAGCAGAAGTGATCGGCTAGCTCCGGGCCGCGAGCAGGGCGTCGGCGAGCGCGGCGACGTCGCGGGCGACGGCGCAGTCGACGTCGCCCCAGTCGCCGTGCGGGTCGAGCAGGAGCGCGTGCACGCCGGCGGCGCGCGCGCCGGCGACGTCGGCGGCGTACATGTCGCCGACGTGGAGCGTTCGCGCCGGGTCGCTGTCGTGCAGAGCCAGCGCGTGCTGGAAGATGCGGGGGTCGGGCTTCTCGAAGCCCACGACGTGCGAGTCGACGACCGCGTGCAGGTGCGGGCGCAGTCCCGCGCGCGTCAGGCCCTCCTCGACCGTGCCGTCCGCGTTCGAGACGACCACGAGCCGCACGCCAGCCGCGCGCAGCCGCGCGAGCGCCTCGGGCACACCGGGGATCACCGCGTTCCAGAGCTCGAGCGAGCGGCCGGGGAAGCGCACGCGCGGCGTCAGCGCCGACACCAGCGTGGATCGCGCGGCGTCGTTGAGCGCGAGCGCGCGGCGCAGGACCAGGTCGACGTACACCTTGAAGACGTCGCGCCCCTCCGTCGAGCCGCCCGCCGCCACCGCGCGCGAGACGTGCGGGCGCGCGGCGGCCTCCGCGCGCCCCAGGACCTCGGGCGCGCAGGCGTGGCCGAGCGCGTCGAGCTCGCGCGCGATCAGCTCGAAGTTCATCGTGATCAGCGTGCCGCCGGCATCGAGGAAGAGCGTGTCGATCTCGCGCAGCGGCAGGGCGCGGGCGTGAGCGTTCATCGCGGTTGCTCCAGCGTCGTTTCGGGCACGTGCCAGCGCTCGCCGATCGCCATCACGCGCACGCTCGCTGGATCGCCGCCGGCGGCCTCGACCGCGCGCGCGAGCTCGCGCGGCGGAAGATCCATCGGCTCGTCGGTGAGGTCGAACGTGCCCCAGTGCATCGGCACGAGATAGCGCGCGCCCAGGTCGCGGAACGCCTGGTACGCCTCGCTCGGGTCCATGTGCTGATAGCGCATGAACCAGCGCGGCGCGTACGCGCCGATCGGCAGGATCGCCACATCGATCGGCCCGAGCTCGCGTCCGTAGGCCGCGAAGCCCTCGAAATAGCCGGTGTCCCCCGCAAAGAAGTACTTGCGCTCGCCCGAGTCGAGCAGCCACGCGCACCACAGCGTCTCGTTGCGGCCGTCTCCCAACCGCAGCGACCAGTGCTGCGACGGCAGGCAGGTGATCGTCCAGCGACCGCGCTTCGCGCTCTGCCACCAGTCGAGCTCGGTCACGTCGCTGCGGCCGCGCTCGCGGAAGAAGTCCGCGAGGCCGAGGGGCACGTACCAGCCCACGGTTTCGGGGAGCGTCTCGACCGTCCACGCGTCCAGATGGTCGTAGTGCGAGTGCGAGATCACCCCGAACGCGTCGGGCGGGATCGACTCGATCGGAACGCCCGGCGGGGCGAGGCGCCGCGGCAGGAGCGCGCGCTCGCCGAAGTGCGGATCGGTCAGCACGACGTCGTCGCCGTCGTGGATCACGACGGTCGCGTGGCCGACCCAGGTGAGCTCGGACGAGTGCTGCGTGCCGGCGAGCGCGGCGCCGTCGTTCGCAACGCGCGCGACCACGGGCGGAGTGCTCTTGTCGTACGGGTTGCGCGAGAAGCGCCAGCGCAGGAAGTCGCCGAAGCTCGTCTCCATCTCGCCCCACGGGTTG
>CAZMKX010000051.1:0-11994 GCA_964566375.1 uncultured Myxococcales bacterium | reverse complement strand
CGCCACGATCCTCGACCGCCTCCGGAACGCGGACGCGGTCGAGATGCTGATCGACCAGTGGCTCGAGCATCGCGACAAGCGCGAGGTCTTCGCGCTCGCGCTGGAGCACGGTGTCCCCGGCTTCCCGGTTCACAGCATGGGAGAGGTGCTCGCCGCAGAGCAGCTCCGCGAGCGCGGCTTCTTCGTCGACGTCGTGCATCCGGTCGCGGGCCGGATCCGCCAGCCTGGCGCGCCGATGCGCTTGAGCGCGACGCCGTGGCGGATCCGTCGTGCGTCGCCGCGGCTCGGTGAGCACACGCGCGAAGTGCTGGACGAGGCGCACGCCGTCGGCTCGCGACGCGGGCCGAGCGAGGCGTCCGGTCGGGTCGGGGAGGCGGGGCTTCGGCGTCCGCTCGAGGGAATCCGGGTGGCGGATTTCGGCTGGATCCTGGCCGTTCCGCACGCGACGGCGTGGCTCGGCTGTCTCGGGGCCGAGGTGATCCGCATCGAGTCACAAGCTCGGCTCGATCTCGTGCGCGTGCTGCCCGGCACGGCGGCCGACGACCAGATCGGAGTGAACCGCGCAGGCGCGTTCAACGGCCTCTCCTTCAGCAAGAAGAGCGTCACGCTCAACCTGTCGACCGCGCGGGGCATCTCGCTGGCTCGAGAGCTGATCTCGCAGAGCGATGTCGTCACGGAGAACTTCACGCCTGGAGTGATGGAACGGCTCGGCTTGGATTATGCGTCGCTGCGCAAGGTCAGGCCGGGGCTCGTGATGCTCTCGGGCTCACCTCTCGGTCAGACCGGACCGCACCGTCATGCCACGGGTTGGGGACCGAACACCCAAGCCTACGCGGGACTCCCGTACTTGACGGGCTACGCGGGCGGGCCGCCGGTCGGGCTGGGCGGCTTCTATCCGGACTTCATGGTCGGCGTGGCCATGGCCTTCTCGATCCTCGCTGCCCTCCGTCACCGCGACCGGACGGGCGAGGGGCAGCACGTCGAGTTCGCGATGGCCGAGACGGTGGCTTCGATGCTGCCCGATGCGTTGCTCGACTACACCATGAACGGGCGGGAGCCGGTGCGGCGCGGGAATCGCCATCCCCGCATGGCTCCTCACGGCGTCTACCGCTGTCTGGGCGACGACAAGTGGGTAGCCATCGCAGTGAGCGATGACGCCGCGTGGCGTGCGCTGCGCCGCGCGCTCGGAGATCCTGAATGGGCTCGCAGCCGCGAGCTCGACGAGCTGCCGGGTCGACTCCGGCACCACGACGAGATCGACGCGCGGCTCCGCGAGTGGACGCGCGGGCGCACGCACTACGCCGTGATGCACGAGCTGCAGCAGGCCGGCGTGGCGGCGGGGGCCTGCCTCGACGCGATCGAGCTCGCCGCCGACCCTCAGCTCCGCGAGCTCGGGCTCATGGTAGCGATCGAGCATCCCGAGGTCGGGGCGCGCGAGGTCGCGGGTCTGCCGGGCCGCTTCAGCGAGATGCCCGGATACGCATACACGCCTGCGCCTCTGCTAGGGCAGCACAACCGCGAGATACTCTGCGGGAGGCTCGGCCTGTCCGCCGCGGACTTCGAGGCGCTTCAGGCGGAGCGCGTCGTCTTCTGATCGGACCCACCGACCGACGCTCCGAGTGAGCTGGAGGGATCGAGATGCTCGAGAAGAACCGATATGAGCGGATCACCTTCGAGAAGCGTCCGAGCGGAGTGTGCATCGCCACTCTGAATCGGCCCGAGAAGCTGAACGCGGTCGACGGCGCCATGCACCGGGAGCTCTCCACGCTCGCGGTCGATGCGGACGCCGACGGTGAGGTCAAGGTGCTGGTGTTGACCGGAGCCGGGCGCGGCTTCTGTGCCGGCGGTGATTTCGGCGGCGGCATGACCGAGTCCGGAGGGGGCGGCTCGATCATGCGCGAGGCGCGTCAGATCGTCGACAACCTGCTCGACTGCCGAAAGCCCGTGATCAGCGCCGTGAACGGCTATGCGATGGGGTTGGGGGCCACCGTGGCCCTGCTGTGCGACGTCGTGGTGGCGGCGCGCAATGCCGTCTTCGCCGACACCCACGTGCGCATGGGCATCGGCGCGGGCGACGGCGGGCAGGTCATGTGGCCGTTGCTGATGGGGCCCAACCGGGCCAAGTACTACCTGATGACGGGGGATCGCCTCTCCGCCGAGGAGGCCGAGCGCCTGGGGCTGGTCAACTTCGTGACCGACGAAGGCGGCGCGTTGCAACGCGCGATCGAGATCGCCGAGCGTCTCGCCGCCGGCCCGCTGCAGGCGATCATCGCCTCCAAGGTCCCCGTGAACCGCTACCTCAAGATGATCTCCAACCTGGTGCTGCCGCTCTCGCTCGAGATGGAGGGCGCATGCATGCGCAGCGAGGACGCGCGCGAGGCGGCGACGGCGTTCGTCCAGAAGCGCGAGCCCAGGTTCCAGGGCCGCTAGCAGGGCCATAACTCACCAATCGTCACAGGAGTCATGCAGCCATGCCCCCGGACCTGTTCGACCGATTCTCCGTGATCGACGTAGACACGCACGTCACCGAGCCGGCAGACACGTGGACCTCCCGCGTCTCCACAAAGTGGGGCGACAAGGTTCCGAGGCTCGTCCGCATGGGCGAGAAGGACGTGTGGATCGTCAACGGCCAGGTCGCGGGCGCCCCCGGCGCGTTCACCATGGCGGGCTTCGACGGAACGCTCCCGGAGTGTCGCGACAAGCTCGAGGATTGCCCGCGCAGCGCCTTCGACCCGGTCGCGCGCCTCGAGCACATGGACAAGGAGGGCATCCGCGCCCAGGTGCTGTATCCCAACGTCGGGGGCTTCGGCTCGGGGCGCTTCCTCTCGCTCGGAGAGCCCGAGCTGATGCTCGAGTGCGTGCGTGCCTACAACGACTTCCTCACGGAGTGGAGCAGCGCCGATCCCGATCGGCTGCTCCCCGTGGCTGCGATGCCCTTCTGGGACGTTCCGGCGATGGTGGGGGAGATCCAGCGCTGCGCCGACGCAGGTCATCGCGCCGTGCTCTTCCCCAATGTTCCCGAGACCCACGGACAGCCGCGGGTCGCGGATCGGCATTGGGATCCGGTGTGGGCGGCAGCGCAGGAGGTCGGTCTTCCCATCAGCTTCCACATCGGCGGCGGTGACATCAGCGGCCTCATGAAGGACCCGGTCGGCATGGGCTTCAAGGCCAACTTCGGCCGTGTCTCGTCGCTGATCTTCGTCGAGAACGCGCAGTGCATCGCCGATCTGATCTTCGGCGGGGTGTGTCACCGCTTCCCCGACCTCGAGTGCGTCTCGGTCGAGAGCGGCGTCGGCTGGCTGGTGGGGCTGCTCGAGGCCTTCGACTGGCAATGGCAGAACAGCGGCATCCGGGACGAGCACCCCGAGTACGATCTCCTCCCTAGCGAGTACTTTCTGCGTCAGATCTACGGCTGCTTCTGGTTCGAGGACGAGGGCGCCCGGCGGGCGATCGCACGCTATCCCGGCAACATCTTGTACGAGACCGATTTCCCGCACCCGACGTGCATGGCGCCGGGACCCCGCACTCCGGCCGAGCGCCCGCGCGTCTACGCGCAGCGCGTGCTCGGCGATCTTCCCGACGCGGCGCTCCGGAAGGTGCTCCACGACAACGCGGCTGCGCTGTACGGGCTCAAGTGATGGGAAAGCGCGCGGCCGCGATCCTCGGGCTCGCCGAATGGGCGCCGCAGCGCCGCTGGGATCGCCCCATGTTCTCGCTGGAGGCCGCGGCGGAGCTCGGCGCGCTGGCGCTCGCCGACGCCGGGATCGAGCACGACGAGGTGGACGGGCTGGTGAGCGGGCCGGTCTTCGAGTCACCCATGTTCGCGCCCTCTGCCCTGGCGGAGTATCTGGGCGTGCGTGCGAATTTCGCGGAGATCGTCGATCTGGGCGGCGCATCGGCGGCGGGCATGGTCTGGAGGGCCGCGGCTGCGATCGAAGTCGGGATCTGTGACACCGTTCTCGTCGTCTGCACCACCGTGCCGCCGCCGCCCCCGCCGTCTCGGGCGAGCGGCACGGGCAGCGGCGCCGCCCGCCTTCCGGCCTATCTGGGCGGAGACAGCTGGGGCTCTCCGCAGGGTCAGTTCGAGCTGCCCTCGGGTCTGGTCGCCGCGACCCCGAGCTTCGCGTTGATCGCGAGCCGCTACCTCGCGCAGTTCCCCACGCGGCCCGAGGCGCTGGCCCGGATCGCGGTTCACGAGCGCGACAACGCGCTGCGCAATCCCAAGGCGATCTTCCGCGACAAGCCGATCACCGTGGAAGACGTGCTCTCCTCCCGGATGGTGGCCGATCCGTTGAGGCTGCTCGAGGTCGTGATGCCGTGCTTCGGCGGCGGCGCCGTGGTCGTGACGCGCGCGGACCGGGCGGCGCGAGGTTCGCGCCGGCCGGTGTTCGTCTCGGGCTACGGCGAGCGACTCACGCACAAGAGCATCACCTACGCACCCGACCTGCTGGAGACACCCACGCGTGTCGCCTCGGAGCGCGCCTTCCGAATGGCCGGCGTGGCTCGGAGCGACGTCGACGTCGCGCTGCCCTACGACTGCTACACGATCACGGTCCTGCTGACCCTCGAGGACGCGGGCTTCTGCAAGAAAGGGGAGGGCGGACGCTTCATCGAGGAGCACGACCTGCGCCACGATGGAGACTTCCCGCTCAACACGCACGGTGGTCAGCTCGGCATGGGTCAGGCGGGCCTCGCGGGCGGTCTCTCCCATGTGACCGAGGCCGTGCGCCAGATCCAGGGCCGCGGCGAGGGGCGGCAGGTCAGGAGCTGCGACGTCGCCTACGTGAACGGAACGGGTGGAATGATGGCGGAGCAGGTCGCCCTGATCCTGGAAGGAGCCTAGATGGGCACCCGGATGTCCGCCGACGGACGGCCGCTGCCGGTGCCGAACCCGACGACGGCGCCGTTCTTCGACGCCGCGCGCGAAGGCCGGCTCCGCCTCCAGCGCTGCCCGAGGGACGGGTTCTTCTTCTACCCGCGAAGCCGCTGCCCCCGCTGTCTGGGCGACGACTGGTCCTGGGAGGACGTCAGTGGCCGGGGTACGCTGCACGCCTTCACGGTCGATCGACTGGGACACGATCCGGCGCTCGCGCGCGACGTGCCGTTCGCGATCGCGGTGGTCGAGCTCGAGGAGGGCCCGCGCATGACTGCCCGGCTCGTCGACTGCGCGCTCGACGAGCTGCGCGTGGGGATGCCGCTTGCCGCGGTGTTCGAGACGATCGAAGAAGTTCCGCTCGTCCGCTTCCGACCGAGCGCGTGAGCGTCAGCCCGTCCGAGCGCCGCGGAGCCGAACGCCGAGCGAGCGGAAGCCGGGAACGTGCAGATTCGGAACGCGCTCGCCCGTGTCGACGAGCTCCATCTCCGGCAGCAACGGTAGCAGCGCGCGGATCGCGGCGCGCAGCTCGACCCGTGCCAGGTTCGCCCCCAGGCAGAAGTGCGCGCCGTGCCCGAACGCGAGGTGGTGATTCGGCCGGCGCGCGACGTCGAAGCGGTAGGGGTCGTCGAACGCCTCGGAGTCGCGGTTCGCCGATGGGTAGAAGATGCCGACGGTCTCGCCCGCGCGGATCTTCTGGCCGTGCAGCTCGACGTCCCGGACGGCCGTGCGCGCGAACTGCACCACGGGCGACGTCCAACGCAGGATCTCCTCGACGGCCGAGTCCAGGAGCTCGGGCCGCGCGCACAAGAGATCGCGCTGCTCGGGATGCGCGAGCAGCGCGAGCACGCCGCCCGTCGTCGCGTTGCGCGTGGTCTCGTTTCCCGCGGCGGTGAGCAGCAGCAGGTAGCCGTGGAGCTGCTGCTCGGTCAGCGGCGCCCCGTCGATCTCGGCGCGCAGCAGCACGTCGACCAGGCTCGGCGACCCGGCGCCGGCCGCGCGCCGCTCGGCCATGAGCGCGTCGAAGTAGGCGCGCATCTCGAGGATCGCGCGACGCGTGGCCATCCAGCGGGGCTCGCCGTTCGCGAGCAGGGAAGGGTGGAGGTCGCCGAGCAGCGCGTTGGTCCAGATGAGCACCTGCATCCAGTCGTTCGGAGGCAGGCCCATCAGGTCTCCGATCGCGGCCAGCGGCAGCTTGACGGCGTAGGCGCGCACGAAGTCGCAGCACCCGGTCTGCTCGGTCTCGCGCCGCAGCGTCTCGGCGAACTCGCAGGCAAAGCGGCGCGCCAGCGACTCGACGCGCGGTGCCAGCTCGCGCAGTCGCCCCGGCGTGAAGGCCGCGCTGGTGAGCAGGCGGAACTCGCGATGGCGCGGGTCGTCCATGAACACCATGTCGGGCGGCTCGTCGCGATCCCAGCCGCGCTCGCCCGCGAAGCCTCGGAAGCTCTCGCGCATCATCTGCTCTTCCGCGAGCGAGGCGAGGCGCAGCCGCGGCCCGCCGTTGATGAACGTCTTCGAGTCCTTCGAAACAGCCAGGACGTCGGCATGGCGGGTGATCGCCCAGAAGGGCTCGATGCCGTCGCGCTCGTACCAGTAGGCGGGCGCCTCGCGCCGGAGCAGATCCCACTCCGCCCACGGATAGCCGCGCTCGACGTATAGGCGGGTGCTGTGGATGTCGACGCGCGGGAGATCCGACCGCTCGAGGCGCGGGCGCGACTCCATCGGCTTCAAGCCGCCGTTCCGACGGCGGTGGCGCTTCCGCCAGCCAGCTTGCGCGAGAAGCCCCTGCCGCTGGCCAGGCTCGCCGCCTGGAGAATGGCGGCGCGGATCATGCTCGGGTCCGCCACGCCGCGCCCCACGATGTCGAAGGCGGTGCCGTGGCCCACACTCAGGAAGAGATAGGGCGCGCCCAGGAAGAGCGCGCAGTTGCCCGCGAAGCCCCAGGTCTTGACCGCGATGTGCCCCTGGTCGTGGCACATGGCCACCACGACGTCGTAGCGGTCCTCGATGCAGTGCCGGAAGACGGTGTCGGGGGCGATCGGCCCGACGGCGTCGATTCCCTGCGCGCGGGCGCGCTCCACTCCAGGAGCGATTGCCTCGCGTTCCTGCCTGCCGTGCGCGTGGGGATTGAGCCCGGAGACGCCGATGCGCGGTGACGAGATCCCCCACTGCGACAGGCATTCGCGCGTCTTGGCCACGGCTCGCTCGACGAGCTCCGGGGAGAGCCGCCGGCACACGTCCTCGAGCGGAACGTGGTCGAAGACGTGCACCACGCGCAGCGGACCGGAGAGCAGGGTCAGGTAGCGGGAGGCCTCGTCCGTGCCGAGGATCTGGCCGGCAGCGCCGTCGCGAACCAGGGCCTCCGCGTTGACCGGGGCCATGACCGTGCCGGCCGCGCGGCCGTCGCTGCAGAGCGCTGCCGCGGTCGCGAGCC
The DNA here is from genome assembly GCA_964566375.1 of uncultured Myxococcales bacterium. Classification (GTDB taxonomy): domain Bacteria; phylum Myxococcota_A; class UBA9160; order SZUA-336; family SZUA-336; genus VGRW01. The sequence continues at coordinate 4,687 of CAZMKX010000051.1, read as the reverse complement.
ACTCGCCGTTGGCGCGCCCGCACTCCGGGACGACCCGGCCCGGCTCGATCCACTTCGGATCGAGCCGCCCCTCGTCGAGGACGTCCAGGGTGCGCGGGTCGGTGCCGGCCGCGTCGAGCGCCGACACCCGACGAACCGCCAGGTCGACGCCGGCGACGGCGACGCCCGCCCGCAGAGATTCGGCGCAGCCGATCACGACGGGGCGCGCCACCTCGTACGCCGTGCCTTCGGCGAGCGCCTTCGCCACGACCTCCGGACCGATGCCGCAGGGATCGCCCTGCGTGATCACGATCAGCGGCTTCCCGCTCAAGGCCATCCTCCCCGCGGGCAGTCTACTATCGGAGACCCTGGACCGCGATCGGAAAATCAGGCTCGCGCCAGGTTAGGATGCGGCTGGCTCGACGAGCCAGCGGAGGGCCTGTGAGCGCGGGACACCTGGAAGGACGCGGAACGATCGTGACCGGTGGCGCTTCGGGGATCGGCGAGGCCGTTGCGCGCCGCTTCGCCGCCGAGGGTGCACACGTCCTCGTGGTCGACGTCGACGCGGAGCGCGGCAAGCGGCTCGAGAGCGAGCTCCCTGGCCTCGTGTTCCTGGAGCTCGACGTCGGCCAGTCCGCGAACTGTCGCGCGATGGTGGAAGCGGCGGTCGCGCGGTTCGGCCGGCTCGACGTGCTCGTCAACAACGCCTTCTGGGCCCGCGCCGGGCGGATCCACAAGCTCGAGGACGAGGCCTGGGCGCGCACCATCCGAGTCACCCAGGACGCGGTCTTCTACGGGATTCGCGCGGCGTTGCCGGCGATGTTCGAGCAGCGCTCCGGAGCGATCGTGAACACCGCCTCGATCTCGGGGCTGGGTGGCGACGAAGGCATGGCGGCCTACAACGCGGCGAGGGCCGCGGTCGTGAACCTCACGCGCGCGGCCGCGCTCGAAGCGGCTGCTCACGGCGTGAGGGTGAACTGCGTCTGTCCGGGGCTGATCGAGACGCCCGCGGTACAGCGCGCCTTCCTGTCCGCCGAGGGACGGCGCGAGCGGATCGGCGCGCGCGTTCCGCTCGGTCGTCTCGGCCGGCCCGACGACGTCGCGAACGTCGTCTGCTTCCTCGCCAGCGACGAGGCGGCCTACGTCACCGGCGCGGCCTACGTGGTCGATGGGGGCCAGTCGATCCGCTCGGGCGTGCCCGACCTCGGGCCGTAGACGTCGGGCTCGATCCACTTCGGATCGAGCCGCCCCTCGTCGAGGACGTCCAGGGTGCGCGGGTCGGTGCCGGCCGCGTCGAGCGCCGACACCCGACGAACCGCCAGGTCGACGCCGGCGACGGCGACGCCCGCCCGCAGAGATTCGGCGCAGCCGATCACGACGGGGCGCGCCACCTCGTACGCCGTGCCTTCGGCGAGCGCCTTCGCCACGACCTCCGGACCGATGCCGCAGGGATCGCCCTGCGTGATCACGATCAGCGGCTTCCCGCTCAAGGCCATCCTCCCCGCGGGCAGTCTACTATCGGAGACCCTGGACCGCGATCGGAAAATCAGGCTCGCGCCAGGTTAGGATGCGGCTGGCTCGACGAGCCAGCGGAGGGCCTGTGAGCGCGGGACACCTGGAAGGACGCGGAACGATCGTGACCGGTGGCGCTTCGGGGATCGGCGAGGCCGTTGCGCGCCGCTTCGCCGCCGAGGGTGCACACGTCCTCGTGGTCGACGTCGACGCGGAGCGCGGCAAGCGGCTCGAGAGCGAGCTCCCTGGCCTCGTGTTCCTGGAGCTCGACGTCGGCCAGTCCGCGAACTGTCGCGCGATGGTGGAAGCGGCGGTCGCGCGGTTCGGCCGGCTCGACGTGCTCGTCAACAACGCCTTCTGGGCCCGCGCCGGGCGGATCCACAAGCTCGAGGACGAGGCCTGGGCGCGCACCATCCGAGTCACCCAGGACGCGGTCTTCTACGGGATTCGCGCGGCGTTGCCGGCGATGTTCGAGCAGCGCTCCGGAGCGATCGTGAACACCGCCTCGATCTCGGGGCTGGGTGGCGACGAAGGCATGGCGGCCTACAACGCGGCGAGGGCCGCGGTCGTGAACCTCACGCGCGCGGCCGCGCTCGAAGCGGCTGCTCACGGCGTGAGGGTGAACTGCGTCTGTCCGGGGCTGATCGAGACGCCCGCGGTACAGCGCGCCTTCCTGTCCGCCGAGGGACGGCGCGAGCGGATCGGCGCGCGCGTTCCGCTCGGTCGTCTCGGCCGGCCCGACGACGTCGCGAACGTCGTCTGCTTCCTCGCCAGCGACGAGGCGGCCTACGTCACCGGCGCGGCCTACGTGGTCGATGGGGGCCAGTCGATCCGCTCGGGCGTGCCCGACCTCGGGCCGTAGACGTCGTCAGCCCGCGAGCGCGGCGCGGATCTGGCTCGCGGTCGCGAGCTCCCCACCCGCTCCTCGGATCGCCGCGGCCGCCTCCTGGACGAGGTCCAGGTTGGAGCGCGCGCAGCCCAACGGCGCGTCTTCCAGGCCGACTCGGACGTGCCCGCCGCGCGCGACGGCGGCGGGGATCAGCGGCAGAACGTCGACGCCGAGACCGGCGATCATCCACGGCGCGCCGGGAGACTCGCGCTCGAGTAGCCGCACGTACGCGTCGAGCGCCCACTCGGTGGGCGGGAAGCTGAAGGTGAAGCGGTCCGAGAACATGAAACGGTAGATCGGCTGGGGAGCGTCCGGCTGCGCGCGATGCAGCGCCGCGCCCGCGCGCACGAAGCCCGGCTCGTAGCAGGCATAGGCGGGATGGAAGCGGTGCTTCGCCGCCAGCTCGATGCCGGCGACGAGCGCCGCCACGGGATTGGCGTAGAGGGTCCCGCGCAGGACACCGCGCGAGCCGCCCTGAGGGGCGGCGAGGTTCGTCGAGCCGGGATCGAGCACGCCCCACTCGAGCAGCCCGCGGCGCGCGAGTTCGACGCTCGTCGCGTAGCGAGCCTCGTCGCCTTCGGGCACCGGCACGTCGATCGCGGTGGGGTAGACGATGGCATCGACCTCCCTCCGGATGCCCTGCATGAACGCGGCACAGGTCTCGGGATCCGCATTCTGGCGCCCGGTCCGGGGATCGAGCGTGTGCGCGTGCACGACTGCGGCGCCCGCGCGCACGCACGCGATGCCGTCGGCGACGATCTCCTCGGCCGTCACAGGGATGCGCGGTTGGAGGGCACGGGTCCAGCTTCCGTTCAGTGCGACTTCGAGCCAGGTCCTTCGCGGCCGGGGCATCGCGTCCTCGCCTCGCGGGTCGCCGAGCTTCCTCCCGACGATCCGCGCTTTCCGGGGCCTCTCCGAGTAGGATAGTGCACCGACACCTTCCATCGGAGATCCGATGAAGCTCGACTACCGGATCGTCGACGCCGACAACCACTACTACGAGCCCGATGACTGCTTCACCCGGCACCTCGAGACCGGGTTCTCCGACCGCGCCGTGCGCATCGTTCGCGGCGAGGGGCGTTTCGCCCGCGTCTACCTGGGCGAGAAGCGCTCCGAGTTCTTCAGCGTCCCGCCCGGTGAGGTCACCGGCCCGCCCGGCTCGCTGCGGGACTTCCTGCTCGAGAAGGGGGAATCGGACGGCACGCACATGACCCACGGCGCGATCTGCGGCGCGGCCGTGGCCGAGTACACCGATCGCGACGCGCGCCTCCGGCTGATGGACGAGCAGAACGTCGAGGCGGCGCTGTTCCTGCCGAGCCTCGGCGTGGGCGTCGAGTGGGAGCTGCGCCACGACCCGGCCGCCCTGGCCGCCAACCTGCGCGCCTTCAATCGCTGGATCGCCGACGATTGGGGCTGGGCTCATCGCGGCCGGATCTTCAGCGTGGCCCTGATCTCGCTCCTCGACGTGGAGCTCGCGGTGCGCGAGACCGAGCGCGTGTTGCGCGAGGGAGCGCGCGTGCTGCACCTGAAGCCGGGGCCGGTCGCGGGTCGTTCGCCTGCCGATCCCCTCTTCGATCCGTTCTGGGCGCGCTGCGAGGAGGCAGGCATCCCGGTCGCCTTCCATCTGGGCGACGACGGCTACACCGAGCTGTACTCCCGCCACTGGGGGGAGAAGCCGCATCCGCCGAGTCACCGGCGTTCCGCGTTCCAGAAGGTGACGGCCTTCGTCGAGCGTCCGATCATCGACACGATGGCTGCGCTGGTCCTGCACAACTTGTTCGGCCGCTTCCCGCAGCTCCGGGTGATGAGCATCGAGAACGGCGGCGGCTGGGCGCCTCCTCTGCTCAAGAAGATGGATCAAGCCGCGCGTACGACCGATCCTCGAGACTGGCCCTTCGGCAAGCTCACGGAATCGCCGAGCGCGCTCTTCCGGCGTCACGTGCGAGTCTCTCCGTACTTCGAGGAGGACCTCGTGCGCCTCACCGAGGCGCTCGGCGACGAGGCGATCCTCGCGGGCTCGGATTTTCCGCACCCGGAGGCGCTGGCCCGGCCCATGGAGTTCGCCGACCACCTCGAGGGCCTGCCCGCCGCGAGCGTGCGCCGCATCATGCGCGACAACACGGCCGAGCTGCTCGGGATCTGACGTTCCCGCGGCGGTCAGGTCACGGCGCCGATGGTCTTCCGGAAGCGCGCCAGCGCCGCGCTGAAGCACGCGGCGCCGATCGCGGCGAGTGCCACGAACTGGGGCCACACGATGTCGAGTCCCGCGCCGCGATAGAGGATTCCCTGCGCCAGCATCACGAAGTG
>CAZMKX010000050.1:0-11994 GCA_964566375.1 uncultured Myxococcales bacterium | reverse complement strand
AGTGCGGCGGCGAGGCGGCGCATCGGCGTGGGTACCTTACCGACTCCGGCTGAAGTAAGCTCCGCGTGCCCGTGGCGCGGGCCGATGAGGAGGCGATGAAAGCTCCGAACCTCTCCCTGTATCACTTCGACAGCTGCCCGTACTGCGAGCGCGTGCGGAGCGCGTTGCGCCGGCTCGACCTCGACATCGAGCTGCGAGACATCCAGTCCCGCCCGGAGTTCCGCCAGGAGCTGGTGGCGGCCACCGGCAAGCAGATGGTTCCGTGTCTGCGCATCGAGGAGCCGGGCGGCAAGGCGCGCTGGATGCACGAATCGCTCGACATCATCTCGTACCTCGAGACGGAGATCGCGCCCCGGCGCTGAGCCGACCGGCGCAGCGCGATGTCGGCGAGCGAACCGCGCGCGGAGTTCCTGCGCATCGCGGGCCTTCCGGACGAGCGCATCGATCTGGCGGAGGCGGCGCTCTGGGTCGCGGCCGAGCAGTACGCTGGCCTGGACGTCGCCGGCTACCTGGCGCGTCTCGACGCGCTCGCGGAGAGCGCGCGCCCGCGCGTCCTGGCCGCGCAAACGCTCGAGAGGCGCGTCGAAGCGCTGAACCGGTTCCTCTACGACGAGCAGAGCTTCCGCGGGAATCGCAGCGACTACTACGACGCGCGGAACAGCTTCCTGAACGAGGTCATCGACCGGCGTACCGGAATCCCCATCACGCTCGCGATCGTCTGGCTCTCGATCGGCTCGCGGCTGGGTCTGCCGGTTCACGGCGTCGGATTTCCCGGCCACTTCCTGGTGAAGTGCGACGCACCCGACGAGATCCTGATCGACCCGTTCGAGGGCAAACGGCTCACGCGCGCGGAATGCGAGGCGCGCTGGCGCGCGACGCTCGGCGACGAGACGCCGTTCGACGCGCGCTCGCTCGCGGCCGCGCCCGCGCGCCAGACGCTCGCTCGCGTGATCGGAAACCTGAAGCAGATCTTCCTCGCGCAGCAGGACTGGCCGCGAGCGCTCGCCTGCGTCGAGAGGATCCTCGTGCTCCAGCCCGACGCGCCGCTCGAGCTGCGCGATCGCGGCCTTCTCTACGCGCGCATGGAGTGCTGGTCGGCCGCGATCGCCGACATGCGGCGCTTCCTCGCGCTCGCGCCCGACGATGCCAGCGCCGCGGGCGTGCGCGAGCAGCTGATCGAGCTTTCGCGCAGCTCGCCGTCGCTGCACTGAACCGCGTCCGCGCGTCAGTCCTCGCCGCTGCGGAAGCGGTCGAGCTCTCGGCGCTCGCGCTTGGTCGGGCGGCCAGCGCCGGGATCGCGCTGCGGCATGCGCACGCGCTTCGGACGCGACTCCGGCGGCGGCGAGTGGTCGTCGAAAAGCTCGCGCGCCGCCGCGGGCGAGCCGCGCTTCTCGGCCAGCGCCTTGACCTCCAGAATGCGCGGGCCGCGCTCGGTGTGGGCGCGGACGCGGTCGCCGACGCGCACGCCGTAGTGCGGCTTCACGTGGTCGTCGTTCACCTTCACCAGGCCCCCGACGCACGCCTGTGTCGCCTGCGTGCGCGACTTGTAGACGCGCGCCGCACACAGCCAGCGGTCGATTCGCACGCTCTCCATGACCGGCCGTTCCTCAGATGACGTAGTCGGATTCGTCGTCGGACTCGAAGCGGAAGATCTCGACGTCGCTGCGCGGGCGCAGGCGCGCGCGCGTCAGGTCGAGCGCGCGCTGCATGCCCTCGAAGAGGCGCCCGCCCGCCGGAACGAGGCCCTCGGCGCCGAGCTCCGCCGCGAGCTCCGTGCGCTCCAGGAGCGCGAGGAGCGGCGCCGAGAGCCCGCAGAGCACGAGCGAAGCGTCGCGTCCCCGAAGGTCGTCCGCGAGCCGGCGCAGAACCTCGAGAACGGTCGCATCGAGATGCCGCGCCCGCCGCAGCCGCAGAAGCAGCACCTCGGGTCCGCGCGCGGCGATCTCCTTCAGCCGATCGGCGAGCTCGGGCGCGACGGCGAAGTTGAGATCGCCCTCGAGGTGCAGGATCACCGCCGGTGTCCGACCGGTGCGCTCGTCGACCGGAACCTCGCGCAGTCGCTGATGCGCGCCGTGCACGAGCTCCACCAGCTGAAGCCGGCCGGCGCGACGCACGAGAAGCGCCAGAGAGAGGAGAAGCCCCGCGTACACCGCGGGAACGAGATCGAGCCAGAGCGTGACGACCAGCGTGACGACCAGCACGGCGGCGTCGCCGGGCGTCGCTGCGGCGCGGCGGATCTGCGTGGGCGAGATCGACGAGAAGCCCGTCAGCACGATCAGTCCGGCGAGCGCCGCGAGCGGGACGCGCTCGAGCCCCGGCGCCATCACGGGAAGGAATACGGCGACGAGCGCACCCGCGGTGACGCTCGCGAGCCGCGTGCGCGCCCCCGCGAGCTTCGCCGTGAGCGAGCGCGTGAGCGAGCCGCTCGTACACTGCGCGCCGACGACCGCGGCCGTGACGTTCGCGACGCCCTGAGAGAAGAGCTCCCGATCGGGGTCGAGCGCGGGACCGTGCGCGGGCTCGAGCGCGCGCGCGGAAGCCATCGCCTGCACCGTGACCAGAAGCGCGAGCGCGAGCGCCGGCGGGAGGATCTCGACCGGATCGAAGGCGCGCGGCACGTTCAGCCCCGGAAATCCGAGCGCGAGCTCCTGCATGCGCGGCAGCGCGTCGTCGCCGGTGGTCCAGCCGAGCGCGATCGCCGCGAGCGCGACGACGGCCAGCGCGAAGAGCGCGGTCGGAAAGCGCGGTCCCGCACGCCGCGCCGCGACCATCACCGCGGGAACCGCCAACCCCACCGCGAGCGAGCGTGGATCCGCCGATGCGAATGCGCGCACGGAGTCCTGCAGCGCCCAGAGCACGTTCGGGACGAGCGGCGAGCTCTCGTGCGGCGCGGGATCGACGCCGGCAAGGACGGGCAGGTAACGCAGCGCGATCAGGAGTCCGACGCCGACGTTGAAGCCCGAGATCACGGAGTCGGACAGGAAGCGCGAGGCGCGGCCGTAGCCGGCCAGGCCGAGGCCGATCAGCAGGATCCCCGCGACGAGGCCGGTGGCGAGCGCTGCCGCGATCGGGTCGTCGCCACGCGCCAGCGCCGGCGCGACGACCGAGACGCCGAGCAGGAGCGCCGTCGGGTTCGTCGGACCGGTCACCATGAAGCGGCTCGAGCCGAACAGCGACGCCATCAGCGCCGGAACGGCCGCCGCCGCCAGGCCCATCTCGGCCGGGAGGCCCGCCACGAGCGCGTAGGCGAGCGCCTGCGGCACGGCGAGCGCCGCGATCGCGACGCCGGCCAGAACGTCCGGCACGAGGTCCGCGCGTCCCGTGCCGCGGAGCTGGGGCGCGAACCGGAGCAGCGCGACCTGAAGCGGGCGCGACGACAACGGTCAGGCCCGGACCGGCGGCTCGGGAAAGGCGATCTCGAAGCGCTCGAGGAGCCCGCGCGCGAAGACCACGTGGCTGGGCTCGAGCACGTAGATCTCGACGCCCGGACGCGCGACGAAGACGCGCGCGTTGGGGAGCTTGGCCGCATAGGCCTCGAGGAGCTCCGCGCGCTCGGGCTCGCGGTCGACGCGACGCAGCCTCCCCTGGACCGTCACGCGCGCGAACTGGCTCATGTTCTCGAGCCCCGCGGCGCGCGTGTCGATCTGCGCGCAGGCGCCGTTCCCGGTCGAGAGATAGGGCCCCTTCAGCGCGCCCGGGCTGGTTCCGAACACGAGCCGCGTCCCCGACGTCTCCGCAAAGAACATGACCGCGCTGTACGGTGGATCCCCCGCGCCCGGGCCCGCGAACGAGAAGACTGCGAAGCTCTCGCCGCGAAGCACGGCGCTGATCGCGCCGATCTGCTCTTCCCGCGTCATCCCCGCCCGTCTATCACGCGCCGCTCGCGATTGTAAATCCGCTTCGGGGACGTGCAGTTGTGTGCATCTCGGGGGTCCAGGCGCGCGCCCGGCTTGCGGACACCCGCCCGGCGGCTCAGGCTGCCGCGCCGGATCCCCGAAGAAGGACCGGGCGCTTGCCTCGGGCAGACGCGGAGGCTACTAGGGTCGATTCCCGGACTGGGAGAAGAATTGGCAAAGTCACTCGTCATCACGGAGAAGCCGAGCGTCGCACGCGACATTGTCGCCGTGCTCGGCGGCTTCACCGAGCACGATGGGTACTGGGAGTCGGACGACTACGTCGTCACGTTCTCGGTCGGCCACATCGTCGAGCTCCTCTCCCCCGAGGACGTCGACCCGCTCTACAAGCGCTGGACGCTCGACACGCTCCCGATCCTGCCCGGCGAGTTCAAGCTGAAGCAGAAGAGCGGACAGTCCGAGCGCATCCGCACGATCAAGAAGCTCCTCGCGCGCGACGACGTCGACGTGGTCGTCAACGCCTGCGACGCGGGTCGCGAGGGTGAGCTGATCTTCCGCGAGATCCTCGAGTACCTCGAGTGTCCCAAGCCCACCAAGCGCCTGTGGCTCCAGTCGATGACCGCGGCCTCGATCCGAGCGGGCTTCGAAGCACTCGTCGACGGGCACGACTACGACGGGCTGGGCGCCGCCGCGTCGTGCCGGTCGAAGTCCGACTGGCTGATCGGCATGAACGCTACGCGCGCGTTGACGCGCCGACTCAAGGGCCGCAAGGAGAAGACGGCCTGGTCGGCGGGCCGCGTGCAGACGCCGACGCTCGCGCTCGTCGTCGATCGCGAGCTCGAGGTCCTTTCGCACGTGCCGAAGCCGTACTGGCAGCTGCTCGGTCGCTTCCAGGCGAGGGACCACGCCTACGAGGGAACCTGGTTCGACGCGGGCTTCAGCGCGCCCGAAGGCGAGGAACGCGAGCAGCGCGACGACCGCCTCTTCGACGAGGCGCGCGCCAACGAGCTCGTGGCGCGCACGACCGGTCAGCCCGCGGTCGCGGAGGAGACGCGCAAGCCGAGTCGCGAGACCGCGCCGCCGCTCTTCGACCTGACGAGCCTGCAGCGCGAAGGCAACCGCCGCTTCGGCTGGTCCGCGCGCCGCACGTTGAACGCCGCGCAGCGCTGCTACGAGGCGCACAAGCTGCTCACCTATCCGCGCACCGACTCGCGCTGTCTTCCGAATGACTACCGCGCGACCGTCGACGAGGTGATGCGCGCGTTCTCCGAAGCCGGGCCGTTCCAGGCCGAGGCGACTCACTTGCGCGAGAAGGGCCTCGAGAACACCGAGCGCACCTTCGACGACACGAAGGTCTCGGACCATTTCGCGATCATTCCGACCGGCAAGATCCCCGACGAGTCGCTCTCGGGCGACGATCAGCGGCTCTACGACCTCGTGGCGCGCCGCTTCCTGGCGAACTTCTACGAGCCCGCGGTGTGGAACCGCGTCGAGCGCGTGACGGAGGTCGCCGGCCAGAAGTTCCGCTCGCGCTCGCGCACGCTCGACGAGCCGGGCTGGCGCGCGGTGCTCGGGCAGGTCGAGCAGGAGGAGCAGGCGCTGCCGCCGCTCGTCCCGGGCGCGACGGAGGCCGAAGGCGTGGGCGTGCAGGCGCTCGGTGTCGAGCTCCGCGCCGACAAGACGAAGCCGCCCGCGCGGATCACGGAAGCGCGTCTGCTCTCGCTGATGGAGTCTGCGGGCCAGGACATCGAGGACGAGGAGATCGCGCGCGCGATCTCGGAGAAGGGCATCGGCACGCCCGCGACGCGTGCGGACGTGATCGAGAACCTGATCGCCAAGGGCTACCTCGTGCGCGCGGGCAAGTCGCTTCGCCCGACCGTGAAGGGCATCCGGCTCGTGGACGTGCTGCGCCGCATCCACATCGACCGGCTCGCCTCGGCGGCGCTCACCGGCGAGCTCGAGTACGACCTGCGCCAGGTCGAGCTCGGCGCCAAGCGCCCCGATCAGTTCATGGAAGAGATCGTCGAGTACACGCGCCAGATCGTCGACGTCGCCAAGACCTTCCAGTACGAGGACCTCTACCCGGACGTGAAGCCGCTGGGGAGCTGTCCGCTGTGCGGCCGACCCGTCTACGAGCGCTCCTGGTTCTACCGCTGCCTCGAAGTACCGGGCGTGAGCGACGACGACGACTGCAGCTTCCGCATCTGGAAGGACAAGTCCGGCCGCTACATGGACCATCAGACCGTGCGCACGCTGCTCGAGAAGGGCGAAACGGACGAGATCGAGGGCTTCGCCGCTCGCGACGGCCGGACCTACAACGCGCGACTCACGCTCGAGGACGGCCAGGTCGTCCTGCACCCCGTCGCCGGCAGCTCGAGCGAGCGCGTCACCGAATCACCCGAGTACGAGGTGAACGACGAGCCGCTCGGCTCGTGCCCGATGGGCTGTGGCAGTCAGGTGGTCGAGACCCCGACTCACTTCCAGTGCCAGGCGGGGATCGCCAAGCAGGCCGAGAACGAGGCCAAGGCGCGCGACTTCGAGGCGGCGCACGCCGAGGAAGGCAAGCGCCGCAAGCGCTACAAGGTTCCCGACGAGGACAAGCCGTGCGGCTTCCTGATCCCGCGCACCGTGTGCAAGCGCGAGATCACGCGCGACGAGGTGATGAAGATCCTCGGGCCCGAGCGGAAGACCGACCTCCTGACCGACTTCACGTCGCGCTTCGGCCGGCCGTTCTCGGCGATGCTCTTCCTGAAGGAGAACGGTCGGCACGGCTTCGAGTTCGCGCCGCGCGCGCCGCGCGGAAAGGCGGCCGACGCCGAGGCCGCGGCCGACGCGGCCGAGGACGGAGATCCGACCGCGGACGTGGCGTCGCCGCCGCCCGCGAAGGTCGCGAAGACCGCGCCCAAGCCGAACCGCCGCAAGAAGGCCGCCGCAAAGGCGACGCCCGCCAAGAAGGCGGCGCGGAAGAAAGCGTGAGCGGGGTCCGGAAGATCGGTCTCGTGCAGCAGGCGGTCGGCGACGACCTCGATCGGAATCTCGCGCGCGCGGAGGACGCCGTGCGCGAGGCCGCCGGACGCGGCGCGGAGCTCGTCTGCCTGCAGGAGCTCTTCCGCACGAAGTACTTCTGCCAGCGCGAGGACGCAGGCCTGTTCGACCTCGCCGAGCCGATTCCGGGTCCGACGACGGAGCGACTGTCGAAGGTCGCCGCGGACTGCGGCGTGGTGCTGATCGTGCCGCTCTTCGAGAAGCGCGCCGCGGGCCTGTACCACAACTCGGCGGTCGTGATCGAGCGCGACGGCACGCAGCTCGGCCACTACCGCAAGATGCACATTCCCGACGACCCGCTCTTCTACGAGAAGTTCTACTTCACGCCCGGGGATCGCGGCTTCCACTGCGTCGACACGTCGGTCGGCCGGATCGGCGTGCTGATCTGCTGGGACCAGTGGTTCCCGGAAGCCGCGAGGCTGATGGCGCTCGACGGCGCGGAGCTGCTCTTCTACCCGACCGCAATCGGCTATCTCGACGGCGAGACCGACGCCGAGAACGCCGCCATGCGCGAGTCGTGGGTGACCGTGCAGCGCGGCCACGCGATCGCGAACGGCGTCTTCGTCTGCGCGGCGAACCGCGTCGGCCGCGAGGGCAGCCTGCGCTTCTGGGGCAGCTCGTTCGTCGCCGACCCGCGCGGCCAGATCCTCGCGCAGGCCGACGATTCGTCCGAGACCGTACTCGTCGTCGAGTGCGATCTCGGCCGGATCGAGGCCCAGCGGCGCGGCTGGCCCTTCCTGCGCGATCGCCGCATCGACGCGTACGGTGACCTGCTCGCGCGATTCCGCCGCTAGCATGAGACCGCGCCTGCGCATGCCCGCCGAGTGGGAGCCGCACGCAGCCACCTGGCTGGCGTGGCCGCACGCCGCGACGACCTGGCCCGGCTGCCTCGAGCAGGCGCAGCACGAGTTCGAGTTCTTCGTGCGCGCGCTCGCGGGCTTCGAGCGGGTGGAGCTCCTGGTCCAGGGCGAGGCGCAGCGCGCGCAGATCGGCGAACGGCTCGGCGCGATCGCGCGCGACGGCGCCGTGCGCGTGCACGTGATCCCGACCGACGACGTGTGGATGCGAGACATCGGCCCGACCTTCGCGCGCGGCGCGGCGGGTCTGGTCGCGATCGACTGGACCTTCAACGCCTGGGGCGGGAAGTACGCCCCGTGGGACCGCGACGACGCGGTCGCCGCGCAGGTCGCGACACTCGCGGGTGTCGTCTGCGAGCGCCCCGGCGTGGTCCTCGAAGGCGGCGCGATCGAGGTGGACGGCGAGGGCACGCTGCTCGCCACCGAGCCGACGCTCCTCGACCCCAAGCGCAATCCGGGCATGTCCAAGGCCGCGATCGACGCGCTCGCGCTCGAGCTGCTCGGAACCCGCAAGACCATCTGGCTCGGCGACGGGATCGAGGGCGACGATACCGACGGCCACATCGACGACATCGCCCGCTTCGTCGCGCCGGGGCGCGTCGTCTGCGCGCGCGAGCCCGACCCCGCCGATCCCAACCACGCTCCGCTCGAGGACTGCATCGCGCGGCTGCGCGCGGCGCGCGACGCCGCGGGCCGCGCGCTCGAGGTGATCGAACTGCCGATGCCTCCGCCCGTGCTCGCCGACGGCGATCGCCTGCCCGCGAGCTACGCGAACTTCTACATCGCGAACGGGGCGGTGCTCGTGCCTACCTTCGCCGCAGCGTCGGACGAGCGCGCACTGGCAGTGCTGCGACCGCTCTTCCCGGACCGGAAGATCCTCGGCGTACCCTCGCGCGCGCTCGTGCGCGGCCTGGGCTCCGTGCACTGCCTGTCGCAGCAGCAGCCACTGACCTAGATTGGTGTCATGCCTCGAAAGGCGCCGCTCGCCCGGGACGAGTTCGCGAAGTACCACGCGCTGGGCAACGACTACCTGGTGGTCGACGGCGATCTGCAGCGACCGCGCCTGACTCCGGCGCGTGTACGGGCCTTGTGCGACCGGCACACGGGAGTCGGCAGCGACGGAATCCTGGCGCTGCATCGGCCGAAGCGCGGCGCGCTCCTGCTGCGCATCTGGAACCCCGACGGCTCCGAGGCCGAGAAGAGCGGGAACGGCGTACGCATCTTCGCGCGCTTCCTGTTCGACTTCGGCTACGTGCGGAGCCGCGAGATCGCGATCGACACGGCCGGTGGCCCCGTCGTCGCGAAGCTCTCCGTCGCGCGCGGGGTCGTGGGTCCGATCCGCGTCGACATGGGGCACGCGACGTTCGAGAGCGGCGCGATTCCCGTGCTCGGGCCGAAGCGCGAGGTCGTAGACGAGCCGCTGCGGGTCGGCTCCGTCGACCTGCGCGTGACCTGCGTCTCGGTCGGCAATCCCCACTGCGTGCGCTTCGTCGACGCGCTCCATCCCGAGATGCTGCGCAGCCTGGGACCACTGCTGGAGAACCACGCCATCTTTCCGAACCGGACGAACGTGCAGCTCGCGCGCGTGCGCTCGCGCTCCGCGATCGACGCGCTGATCTGGGAGCGCGGCGCCGGCGAGACGCAGGCCTCGGGCTCCTCGAGCTGCGCGGTCGCGGCCGCCGCGCATCGCCTCGGGCTCGTCGATCGCAAGGTCGACGTCCACATGCCGGGCGGAAAGCTCCGCATCGAGATCGGCGACGAATACGCCTTGCGAATGACCGGCCCGGCGACGGCGGTCTATCGGGGGAGCCTGCTCGCGCGCATCTAGGCGGAGAGGCTGCGGCGCGCTGGACGAAGCGCGCGCGCGACCGCGTCGGCGACGAGCGGCGCCTCTTCGGGGCGAAGGCTCGCCGTGGTGATGCGCAGCCCCGGCGGGCTGTGGATCCGGAAGCGCGCGCCGGTGGAGACCGCGAAGCCCGCGTCGAGCAGGGACGCGGCGGCGGAGTCCTCGTCGGGAACGGGCACCCACACGTTCATGCCCGAGCGGCCGTAGCCGGGAACGCCGCGCTGCGCGAGCGCTTCGAGCAGGCCGCGTCGTCGCTCGGTGTAGGTTCGCTCGGCCGCGCGAAGCTGTCGGCTCACCTCGCGATCGGCGAGCAGTACCGCGACCGTGCGCTGCAGCAGGTGACTGACCCAGCGGATGCCGAGCGAGAGGCGGCCCTCGACGCGCGCCACGGTGGTCTCGTCGCCGGCGAGGAACGCGAGGCGCAGATCCGGACCGAGCGCCTTCGAGACCGAGCGCACGACGGCCCAGCGCTCGATTCCGCTCGCGCACAGCGTGACGGCCGGAGCGCCCGCGACGCTTCCGCCGTGGTCGTCCTCCAGCACGAGCACGCCCGGGTGCGCGCGCAGAAGTGCGCGGAGCTCGCGCGCTCTCCGCTCGTCGAGCGCGGAGCCGAACGGGTTCTGCGCGCGCGTCGTGACCACCAGCGCCTTGGCACCCGAGCGAAGCGCGCGCTCGGTCGCTTCGGGATTCGGGCCCGCGTCGTCCACCTCGACCGGCACCGGCACCAGGCCGAGTGCGGAGAGCAGGTGGAAGACCGACGAGAAGCCGGGATCCTCGACGGCGATGCGATCGCCGGGGCGCAGCCATGCGCCCAGCGCGCGCTCGATCCCGTCGAGCGCGCCACTCACCACGGTGAGTGACTCGGCGGGGACCCCATCCGCGGACAGCGCGCGCCGCGCCTGGCGCACGAGCTCGGGCTCGCACAGGTCCTGGCCGTAGAGCACGGGGCTCGCGTCGATCTTCCGCAGCGCGGGGCCGAGCACCGGGAGCAGCGCGGGATCGGGATTGCCGCTCGCCAGGTCGCGCGCACTGGCCGGCACGCGCGCGGCCGGGCGGGGCTGCGCGATCGGCGGGTGGTGGCTGATCGCCGAGCCGCGCCGTCCCTGCGCGACCAGCAGCCCTCGCAGACGCAGCGTCCGGTACGCCGCCGCGACGGTGGTCGGGCTGACCCCCAGCTTCGACGCCAGCGCGCGCACGGTTGGAAGCTTCGCGCCGGACCCGAGCCCGCCCGCGCGCAGCGCGGCCTCCACGCTCGCGGCGATCTCGACGGCCGTCCTCCCTGTGATAGAGTGTGCCAATACAGACCTATTATTGTTCTGTAACAAACTAGCAGCTGGATCGCGGAGACGTCAACCATGCGCGAGCTCGCACCCACCCCACGGACCCGACTGAAGCGCCGCTCCCAACGCGGCAGCTACGACCGCGCGGTGCTCGACGCGATCCTCGACGAGGGCTTCCTGTGCCACGTCGCGTTCACGCACGAGGGGAAGCCGTGCGTGGTTCCGACGGTGTACGCGCGCGGCGGCGACTGGATCTATCTGCACGGCGCGCGAGCGAACCGGATGCTGAACGCGTTGCTCGAGCCGGACCACGACGCCTGCGTTTCGGTCACCCACGTCGACGCGCTCGTTCTGGCCCGCTCCGCGTTCCACCACTCCGTGAACTACCGCTGCGCGATCCTCTACGGCCAGGCGGTCGAGGTCACGGACCCCGGCGAGAAGGCGGAGGCGCTTCGCCGGGTGGTCGAGCACACGATTCCGGGGCGCTGGAAGGACGTGCGCTGGCCGAACGCCGACGAGCTCCGCCAGACGCTGGTCGTGAAGCTCCCGATCACCGAGGGCTCGGCGAAGATCCGCGCGCTCGGCGTGCTCGATGACGCGGAGGACATGAACCAGGGCTGCTGGGCGGGGCTCCTGCCGATCCAGACGACCTTCGGCCCCGCGCTCCGCGACCCGGCCGTGCCCGAGGCGATCCCCCTGCCCGCCTACCTCGAGGGCTACACGCGCGCGCGTCGCCCGAGCTGAGCACGACTACTGGAAGCGGACGCTGGCCAGAAAACGCTTCGCGTCCGCTTCCGAGTCGCCGGCGGGAACCATGGCGTCGACCGCGTAGAGCCGATCGCCGACCAGGTAGAAGTCGGCAACCCCGGCGATCTTCGGCTTGCCGGGGAACGGCGGCGTCTGATAGACGAGGCGCTTCCCCGCCTGACCATTCGTCGTGATGTCGGTGAACGAGATCGGCTTGCTCCAGGTCTGCTTGAGCAACGCCGACTTCGCGTGGTCGTAGATCGTGTCGGCGCCGGCAAACTCGAGCGCGAAGCGCGGAATGACGGAGTGATCGACGGTGAACTTCTCGTTCCCCTCCCACGACGTGAAGAGCTGGCTCGTCACGT
>CAZMKX010000049.1:0-12048 GCA_964566375.1 uncultured Myxococcales bacterium | reverse complement strand
ATGCAGGAGCTGATCCGCAACATCGCGACCGAGCACTCGGGCTACTCGGTGTTCGCGGGCGTCGGCGAGCGCACCCGCGAGGGCAACGACCTCTGGCTCGAGTTCAAGGAGTCGGGCGTCATCGAGAAGGCGTCGCTCGTCTACGGCCAGATGAACGAGCCGCCGGGCGCGCGCGCGCGGGTCGCGCTGACCGCCCTCGCCGTGGCGGAGTACTTCCGCGACGAAGAAGGCCGCGACGTCCTGCTCTTCATCGACAACATCTTCCGCTTCACGCAGGCGGGCTCCGAGGTTTCGGCGCTTCTCGGCCGCATCCCGAGCGCCGTCGGCTACCAGCCGACGCTCGGCACGGACATGGGTGGCCTGCAGGAACGCATCACCTCGACGCGCAAGGGCGCGATCACGTCGGTGCAGGCCGTATACGTGCCCGCGGACGATCTGACCGACCCGGCGCCCGCGACCACGTTCGCGCACCTCGACGCGACGATCACACTGTCGCGCCAGATCGCGTCGCTCGGCATCTACCCCGCGGTGGATCCGCTCGATTCGACGAGCCGCATCCTGGATCCGCTCGTCGTCGGGGAGGAGCACTACCGCGTCGCGCGCGGCGTGCAGCAGGTCCTGCAGAAGTACAAGGAGCTCCAGGACATCATCGCGATCCTGGGCATGGACGAGCTCTCGGAGGACGACAAGCTGATCGTCTCCAGGGCGCGAAAGATCCAGAAATTCCTCGGCCAGCCGAACTTCGTCGCCGAGCAGTTCACGGGCGTGCCCGGCAAGTACGTGAAGATCGGCGATACGATCAAGAGCTTCCGCGAGATCCTCGAGGGCAAGGTCGACGACGTGCCCGAGCAGGCGTTCCTGATGGTCGGCGGAATCGACGACGCGCGCGAGGCCGGCGAGCGCCTGAAGAAACTGGGCTGAGAGATGCCGCTGCGGCTCTCGATCGTGACGCCCTCGCGCCCTCTCGTCGACGCCGACGTCGAGCAGGTGGTAGCGCCGGGCAGCGAGGGTGAGTTCGGGGTCCTGCCCGGGCACTCGGCTTTCCTCGTCGCGCTGAAGCCAGGCGTCGTCCGCTGGACCGAGGCCGGCCGCGCACGCCGCGCGGCGATCGGCGGCGGATTCGCCGAAGTGACGCAGGAGCGCGTCACGGTGCTGACGCCTGTCGCGGAGCTCTCCGATCAGATCGAGCCGGCCGAGGCGGAGCGCCGCCGCAGCGAGGCGTCCGCAGCGCTCTCGAACGCCGGCTACGCCGCGCCCGTGGAGCAGGTCGAGAGGCTTCGCGATGCGCTCGAGCGCGCACAGGCGCGCGTGGACGCGCTCAAGGGGTAGAGCCGAAATGGCGTTCGATCCGATCGCGTCCGAGACCGTCCCGTCCGCACCGAATCGCGAGCCCGCCTTCTCGCACCCCGCACAAGCGGCGCAAGCGCGCGCCAAGCTCGCGGAGCTCGAGCTCCGCACGGGGCGCAAGCCGAATCTGCTGGTCGTCCTGATGGACGACGTCGGCTGGGGAGACTTCGGCTGCTACGGCGGGGGAGTGATGGCGGGCGCGCCGACGCCGAACATCGACAAGCTGGCGCGGAACGGTCTTCTGCTCACCTCCTGCTATTCGGAGCCGTCGTGCACACCGTCGCGCGCGTCGCTCATGACCGGCCGCGTGCCGATGCGCCACGGCCTGCTCGTTCCGCCGATGTACGGCATGCCGGGAGGGCTGCAGGGCGAGGTCACCCTGCCGCAACTCCTTTCGGCCGCCGGCTACGCCACGCAGGCGGTGGGCAAGTGGCACATGGGCGAGAACGAGGCGTCGCAGCCGCAGAACGTCGGATTCGACGACTTCAACGGCTTCCTCAGCGTCTCCGACATGTACACCGAATGGCGCGACCCGTACTTCTTTCCGGAGGTCGCGTACAGCGAGGAACGCACGCGCTGGGTCCAGAACCTGCCGTTCAACAAGTGCTGGGTTCACGCGCAGAAAGGCGGACAGCCGCAGGTCGTGGAGGAGGTGACGATCCCGGTGCTCTCCCGGCTCGACGACGAGTGGGCGGGGATCTCCGAGCGCTTCATCGAGCGCATGGCCACCGGCTCGCGCCCCTGGTTTCTCTACCACTGCACGCGCGGTGCGCACTTCGACAACTACCCGCACGAGAAGTTCCTGGGGAAGTCTCCCTCGAAGCACCCGTACAAGGACACGATCATCGAGCTCGACGACATCGTCGGACGGCTCGTACGCAAGCTCGAGGCCACCGGTCAGCTCGAGAACACGCTCGTCTTCGTGTCGTCGGACAACGGTCCCGAGATGGAGACCTGGCCCGACTCCGCGTTCACCCCGTTCCGCTGCGCGAAGGGCTCCACCTGGGAGGGCGGCGTTCGCGTGCCGGGGATCTTCTCGTGGCCGGGTACGATCGAGCCGCGCACCAGCGACGGTCTGTTCGATCAGCTCGATCTGTTCGCAACCTTCCTGAACCTAGCCGGAATCGCGGAGCGCGTCCCGACGGACCGCTTCGTCGACTCGATCGATCAGACGTCGTTCCTGCTCGGCGCCGACGGCCTGAGCTGCCGCAAGTTCCACTTCTACTGGCTGACGATCCATCTCTCCGCGGTGCGCGTGGGCGAGTACAAATACATGACGACGGCGATCTCCGACGACTCGACCGACGTCGTGAACCCGGGCGGCTTCACCGGCGTCTTGCAGCAGTACCCGTACGGGCGGCTCTACAACCTGTACCTCGATCCCAAAGAGACGCACAGCTACATGATCCGTAAGCTCGTCTACATCGAGGTGATCCAGCGCGCGCTCGCGAGGCACCGCGCGACCTTTCGCGACTGGCCGGCGAAGCCGCCCGCGATCGCGATCAAGGTCTGACGAAGCGCTAGAGGGCGGCGCGCACGCTCCGCGCGATCTCCCGCGCGTTCGCGCTCGAGAGCTCGGGGAAGATCGGCAGCGACAGGACCTCCGCTGCGGCCGTCTCGGTGACCGGTAGCGCGACGGCGCGATCCGCGTACACCGGCAGCTTGTGGATCGGAATCGGGTAGTAGATCTGCGTCGCGATCCCGGCCGACTCGAGCGCGCGCGCGACGGCCTCGCGCCGGCCGTCCGAGATGCGCAGCGTGTACTGGTGGAACACGTGCGTGCTGCCGGGCGCGACGCTCGGCGGAACGAGGCCGGGAACACCCGACAGCGCTTCGGTGTAGTCGGCGGCTACGCGTCGGCGCTCGTCGTTCCAGTGCGCCACGTGCGGGAGCTTCACCCGCAGCATCGCCGCCTGGATCTCGTCGAGCCGCGCGTTGTAGCCGATCTCGGTGTTCACGTAGCGCTGCCTCGAGCCGTGCGCGCGCAGGCTCCGCACGGAGTCGGCGATGCGCGGATCGTTGGTGCTGATCAGGCCCGCCTCGCCGAACGCACCCAGGTTCTTCGACGGGAAGAACGAGAACGCCGCCGCCTCACCCAGCCCGCCGATCCGCGTGCCCGCATGGACCGCGCCGAACGCCTGCGCGGCGTCCTCGAGCAGCAGGAGGCCCTTCTCCGTCGCCAGCGCCCGCAGCGACGTCATGTCGGCCGGGTGCCCGAACAGGTGCACCGGCACGACCGCGCGCGTGCGCGGCGTGATCAGGCGTCGCACCGCGCTGGCGTCGATGCAGAAGCTCACCGGGTCGATCTCCGCGAAGACCGGCGTGGCGCCGACCAGGCTGACGGATTCGGCGGTCGCGAAGAACGTGAACGAGGGCACGATCACCTCGTCGCCCGGGCCGATGCCCAGCGCGCGCAGTCCGAGCACCAGCGCATCGGTGCCCGATCCGACGCCGATCGCGAATCGCACGCCCAGGAACTCGGCCGCCTCGCGCTCGAACGCCTCGACGTTCGGCCCCAGGATGAACCGGCCCGAGCGCAAGACGTCGGCCACCGCCTTCTCGAGCTCCGGCATCAGCCTCGCCGTCTGCTCGCTCAGGTCGACCATGGGGATCTTCGCCGTCGTCACTGCATCACCTCGTCGATCTCGCGGCGCAGGCCGCTCCGGAAGTTCTCGAGCGAGAAGCGCTGCGCATTGGCGCGCCGCGCGAGCGGGTCGAGCTTGCCTTCGATCTCGATGAACTCGCGAACGCCGCCCGCGAGCGACCCGGCGGTGGCCTCGGTGAAGTGCACGCCCGTCGCGGCGCGGCCCGCGCGATCACCGTAGCCGACCACGGTTTCAGCCGCGCCGCCGCGACCGAACGCGATCACGGCCGCGCCGGCGGCCTGGGCCTCGACCGCGGTGATTCCGAAGTCCTCTTCCTGCGGGTACACCAGCGCGCGACACCGAGCGAACAGCGATTCGAGCTCCGCATCCGAGACGCGTCCCAGGAAGCGCACGTTCGCCGGCGCCGACGCCTCGATCCGCGCACGCGTCGGCCCGTCCCCCGCGACCACGAGCGGAAGACCGAGCTCCCGGAAGGCCTCGATCGCGAGACCCTCCGCCTTGTACGGGACGAAGCCGCCGAGCATGAAGAAGAAATCCTCGCGCGGCCCCGAGCCCTCGCGAAAGCGCTCCACGTCGACACCCGGATATACGACGCTCGCGTCGCGGCCCCAGCAGCGCCGGATGCGGTCGGCGATGTAGTGCGAGATCCCGACGACCCGGGTGATGCGCATGGGCGAGCTCGTTCGCCGATCCCAGCGACGCAGCCACGCCAGCAGCGGCGCGGCGACCACACGCTTCGGTCCGCGACCCAGATACTCGTCCGCCAGATCCCACGCGTAGCGGATCGGCGTCATGCAGTAGCAGAGGTGCTTCGTGCCCGGAGCCACGCGCACGCCCTTCGCGAAGGCGTGGCTGTTCGAGATCACAAGGTCGTAGCCCTCGAGGTGGAAGCGCTCGATCGCCCAGGGAAAGAGCGGCAGGAGCTTTCGGTAGTGCCGCGCCGCGAAGGGCAGCTTCGACAGCGGGCTCGCCGTGACGCGCAGGCCGTCGATCCGCGCGCTCGTCGCTCCGGGGACGTGAATCAGCGTGTAGAGATCGGCGTCGGGAAACAGGCCGGCCATCTCGTCGAGGACCTTCTCGCCCCCGCGAAATCCCGTGAGCCAGTCCTGCACCAGCGCGACTCGCACGACCGCGCAGGGTAGCGCACGGCTCTGCTCAGTCCTTGACGATCGACGCGACGAGCTTGGTGCGATTGCCGTCCACGGCGACGCGGAAGCGGACCTTCGCGCCCGGATGCTTCTCGCGCAGCGCGGCAGTCTGTCGCTTCACGAGCTCGGTGATCCGCGCCCGATCGGGATCCGGTCCCGCCTCGCCCGCGCGCTTGCGCGCCACGAGCAGCGCATCGTAGAGCTGGTCGATCGGACCCTTCTTGGCGGCAACGGGGGCCGCGATCGGCGCCGCTTCCGCCTTCGCGGCGCCCGCTCGCGCCGCTGCGCGTTCGCGCTCGTGGAGCTTCGCCTTGAAGCGGTGCCCCTTGTAGGTGCCGGCCTCGATCTGGCGCATCGTCCGGCCCCACTGCTGCCGGTAGATCTGGAACTTCGAGTTCAGCTGGTTGAAGCGGAACTTCTGGTGGGTCTTGCGCAGGTTCTGGTTCGCGTACTTGACGATGATCTTCTGCATCCGGCCCTGCAGAACCTCGGGCGGCCGCTTCAGGATCCCGAGGAAGAACTGGTCGAACTCGACGCGCAGGCGCTTCAGGCCCTGGTCGAGCTCGTCGAGCTCCTCGTCGACTGGATCTTGCTGGCCGCGCGCCATCTCCGCTGAGTTCGGCCTCGCCGCGGTGCAACTTGAGTCAGAAGTGGCCGGCCGCCGCCAGAAACGCCGCGGGGTCGAACGGTGGGGCGAGGCGCGTTCCGGCAAAGCGCAGCTCGCCCAGGAACGTCTCCCCCAGGCGCTCGATCAGGAGATCGAGGTTCCGACGATCTGCCGGCGAAAGGACCTCCGTCGTGTGGCTGACGACGACCCCGATCACCCGCAGCCCGCGCGCGCGAGCCGCTTCGAGCGTCAGCAACGTGTGATTGATCGTTCCCAGCGCCGCGCGGGCGACGACCAGGAGCGGTAGGCGCATGTGCGCCGCCAGGCCCGCCATGTCGAGCCCGGGCGAGATCGGCACGAGCAGGCCGCCGGCGCCCTCGACGATCACGAGATCCGCGTCCGCGCGCGCGCGCGCGAGCGCGGCGTCGATCGGTCCGAGCCCGAGCGGGACGCCCTCGTCGCGCGCGGCGATCTCGGGCGCCGCCGGCAGCGCGAGCCGGTACGGACAGAGCCGGTCGAGCTCGGCGTCGTCTTCCGCGGCCAGGGCGAGGGCGCGCGCATCCTCGGGAACGCCGTTCGCGCAGCCGGTCTCGATCGGCTTCAGGACGCGCACGCGCCGGCCGGCATCCCGTATCGAGCGCGCGAGCGCGCTCGCTACGGCCGTCTTGCCGCAGCCGGTGTCCGTGCCCGTGACGAAGACGGCGCTCACGCGCCCGTCACGTCGCGCAGGCACGCCGAGAGCGCGTCCACGATCGCGTCGATCTCGGCCAGCGTGGTCGAGAGCGGAGGCATGATCACGACGGTGTCGCCGAGCGGTCGCAGGATGATCCCGTGCTTGCGCATGCCCAGACAGACGAGGTGCCCGACGCGGTCGCGCGGATCGAAAGCCGTGCGCGTCGCGCGATCGCGCACGAGCTCGACGCCGGCGATCAGGCCGCGCAGGCGGATGTCGCCGACGCAGGCGCGCAGCCGGAGCTCCTCGAGCCGCTCCGCCAGGCGGGCGCTGCTGATCGCGACGCGGCCGAGCACGTCCTCGGTCTCGAAGATCTCCAGGTTCGCGAGCGCGGCGGCGCAGCCGAGCGCGTTTCCGCTGTACGAGTGCCCGTGGAAGAACTGCCGCGACGAGTGCGCCGGCGCCAGGAAGCCCGCGAAGATCTCCTCGCTGGCGAGCGTGGCGGCGAGCGGAAGGAAGCCGCCCGTCATCCCCTTCGCGATCGCCAGGATGTCGGGCGACACGCTCTCGTGCTCACACGCGAACATGCGGCCCGTGCGCCCGAACCCGGTCGCAACCTCGTCCACGATCAGCAGCGTTCCGTGCCGGTCGCAGAGCTCGCGCACGCGACGGAGCCAACCGTCCGGCAGGAGCAGCATTCCGGCCGCGGCCTGTACGAGCGGCTCGACGACTACGCCGGCGACCTCGTGCCCGTGGCGAGCGAGGATCCCCTCGAGCGACTCCAGGCAGTGTATGCCGCACGATGGCTGCGCGAGCCCGTACGGGCAGCGATAGCAGTAGGCGTTCTGCGCGCGGAGCACGTCGAAGACCAGCGGCCGGAACGCCTCGTGGAAGCGCTCGATGCCGCCCACCGCGACGGCGCCGAGCGTGTCGCCGTGGTACGCATCGCGGAGTGCGACGAAGCGCGTCCGCACGCGCGTCGCCTCGCTCTTCTGCTGCCAGTACTGGAAAGCGAGCTTGAGCGCGACCTCGACCGCCGTCGAGCCGTTGTCGCTGAAGAAGACGCGCGTCAATCCGGGGGGCGCGATCGCGACCAGCTTCTGCGCGAGCTCTATGGACGGGACGCCGGCGAGCCCGAGCAACGTCGAGTGCGCAATCCGGTCGAGCTGCTCGTGGATCCGCGCGCGCAGGATCGGGTGATCGTGCCCGTGGAGGTTGACCCAGAGCGACGAGACGCCGTCGAGGTAGCGATTTCCCTCGGTGTCGATCAGGTAGTTCCCCTCGCCCCGCTCGATCACGACGGGATGTCCGTCCATCCAGTCGCTCATCTGCGTGAACGGGTGCCAGAGCGCCCGCTGGTCGAGCTCGCGAAGCTCGCGCGTGCGACTCATCGCGCGTCCGCGCGCGTCACGGCGTCCGCAGCTCCGCGAAAACCTCGACCACGCGCGCGATGTCGTCCGCGCCGTGGGCGCAGGTCGGCGTGAAGCGGATCCGTGCGGTGCCATGCGGAACGGACGGATGCCGAATGCCCTGCGCGTATACCCCGCGCTCCAGCGCAGCATCGCAGAGCCGCATCGCGGCTTCGTTCCCACCGACGATCGCGGGCACGATCTGCGTCGCGCTCGCTCCCGTGTCGTAGCCCGCCCGGCGCAGCCCGTTGCGAAGCTGCTCCGCGCGCTCGGCGAGGATCTTCCGCCGCTCGGGCTCGCGCGCGGCGATGCGCAGCGCTTCCCGGGCAGCGCCGAGCGCCGGTGGCGCGACGGCGCACGTGAAGATGAAGCTGCGCGCGGTGTTGATCAGGTACTCTCGAACGGCGTGGGAGCCGGCGACGAAAGCGCCGAAGCTGCCGAGCGCCTTGCCGAGATTCCCGATCACGAGATCGACCTCGACCCCGGACGCCTCGGCCGCGCCGCGCCCGTTCGCACCGAGCACACCGAGCCCGTGCGCGTCGTCGAGCACGACGACCATCTCGTGCGCCCGCGCGATCGGCACGAGCTCCGCGAGCCGCGCCAGATCGCCGTCCATGCTGTACACGCCGTCGACGATCAGAACGCGCCGCCGGAAGCCCGCGAGGCCCGCGGCGACGCGTGCGAAGTCGTCCGGATCGTTGTGCCGGAACACGCGCGTCGCGGCGCGCGAGAGCTTGCACGCATCGATGATGCTGGCGTGGTTCAACGAGTCCGAGACGATCACGTCGTCCGGGCCGCACAGCGACCCGAGCACGCCGAGGTTGGCCATGTAGCCGGTGCTGAAGACGAGCGCGGCCTCGTGACCCGTGAACGCCGCGAGCTCGCGCTCGAGTGACTCGTGCAGCGCGAGATTCCCGTTGATCAGGCGCGAGCCGGCTGCCGCAGTGCCGAGCTCGAACGCGGCCTCCTGCGCCGCCGCGATCACACGCGCGTCGCCGGCGAGGTCCAGATAGTTCGAGCCGGCGAGCATCAGACACGCGCGATCGTCGACGCGCATGCGCGCGGCCTGCCGGCCTTCGACGCGGCGCGTGGACCGGTGAAGGGCGCGCGCCCGCAGCGCGTCGAGCTCCATGCGGAGCGCGTCGTCGAGCCGAGAACTTCCGTTAACTCCCCGGAACGATTGCGGATTTTGCGTCGGCAGCTTTGACATCGGGCCTCGTCGAGGGCTAGACTCCACGAACCTCCTACCGGATGCAAGCAACGTGACGGCCGCCCCTGATCTCGAGCGCATCATCTCGTTCCTGCGCGAAGACCTCGAGCAGGTCGAGCGCGTCATGCGCGAGGGCATGCGCTCGGTGGCGCCGGTGATACCGACCATCGGCGCGCACACCTTCGGAAGCGGTGGCAAGCGCATCCGACCGGTGATGGTTCTCCTGGCCGCGCGGCTCTGCGGCTATCGCGGGCCGCGCGCGATCCAGATCGCGGCGGCGGCCGAGTACCTGCACAGCGCGTCGCTCCTGCACGACGACGTCGTCGACGGCGCCGAGACGCGCCGAGGCCGGCCGAGCGTGAACGCGCAGTTCGGCAGCAAGCTCGCGATCCTGGTGGGCGACTTCCTCTACGCGCGCACCTGTCAGACGCTGGTCGAGGACGGCGACGCCGACATCCTCGCCGCATTCGCGGACAGCATCCGCGCGATGGCCGAGGGCGAGGTCCTGCAGCTGACGCGCAGCTTCGATCCCGAGATGAGCGAGTCGACGTACCTCGAAGTGATCGGTGGGAAGACGTCGAGCCTGCTCGCGGCGGCCGCCGAAGCAGGCGCGATCCTCGGGGGCGTCACGCGCTCCGAACGCCGCGCCGTGCGCGACTACGGCTGGCAGCTCGGACTTGCGTTCCAGCTCGTCGACGACGCGCTCGACTACTCCGGCAGCCAGGAGGACCTGGGCAAGGCGCCGCTCACCGACGTCTCCGAGGGGAAGCTCACGCTGCCGCTGATCGCCACGCTGAAACGCTGCAGCACGGCGGAGCGCGACGCGCTCTCCTCGCTGATCAAGAGCTTCGCCCTGCAGAGCGCGGTCGGAAGAACGCCCGATCGCGACGAGGTACAGCGCGTCGCGGAGTCGGTGAAGCGACATCACGGCGTGCAGAGCGCGCTCGCGCGCGCGCAGCAGCTGTGCGGTCAGGCCCGCGAGCGCATCGAACCGTTCGTCGACTGCGAGGCCAAGGAATCCATGCTCGCGCTCGCCGACTTCGTCGTGGCGCGGCACAGCTAGCCAAACGCATTTCCCCGCCTCACCCGCTTTCCTCACCCCAAACAAGGAAAGGCAGGGTATGAAGATCCGAGCATCGATCGTCCGGGCCACGAGCGCGTTCGCGCTCGCGGCGCTTCTGTGCAACACGGCGCTCGCGGCCGCGAACGAGCCCGCGGGGCGTGTCGGCGGCGCCGGGATCGTCGGCGTCGTGAACGTGAATGCCGCCACCGCGGAGGAGCTCGAGCTCCTGCCCGGTGTCGGTCCGGCCAGGGCGCAGGCCATCCTCGAGTACCGAAAGGAGCACGGCGCGTTCAAGCGCGTCGAGGATCTCTCGGAGGTGAAGGGGATCGGCGACAAGGCGCTCGAGCGCATGCGGCCGCACATCGCGCTCGATGGCAAGACGACCGCACAGCCCGGCAACTGAGTGATCCGGAGGCGGGGCGGGCGCTTCCCGCCCCGCCTCCGCGATCCGTGACGCGCGCGCGAGCGAAGTGTTAGAACACGGCTCGTGCGCACTCCCCTCCGCGCCCGGCCACGCGCGCAGCGCGTCGCCCTCGCGCTCGCCGTCCTGCTCGCCTGTCGTGCGCCCGAGCGGCCGCCCGATGCGGGCGAGCTGCGCGTGATCTCGCTCTCGCCTTCGATCACCGACATCGTCGTTGCGCTCGGCGGCCGCGAACAGCTCGTGGGCGTGGACCAGCTCTCGAGCAGCCGACACGACCTGGCCAATCTTCCGTCGCTCGGCGGCCTGTTCGCGCCGGATCTCGAGCGTGCGCTCGAGCTCCGCCCGACCGTGGTGCTCGGCGTGCGGAGCGAGTCGCAGTCGGCGTTCTTCGCGCAGCTTCGCGCGCGCGGCGTGCGCGTTCAGGAGATCGACTCCAGCGGCTCGCTCGAGAGCGTGCTCGGAACCTACGCGGCGATCGGCGCGTTGATCGGCCGCGAGGCCGAAGCCGGCGCGCTGATCGAAGCCGTGCGCGCGGAGGTCGACGAAGTCGCGCGCTCGGTCGCGGGTCGCGAGCGGCCGGGCGTCGCGCTGATCCTGGAGCGCGAGCCACTCTACGTCGCAGCGGGTGGCAGCTTCGCGAGCGCGCTGATCGACGCTGCGGGCGGCACGAACGTCTTTGCGGACCTTCCGCAGGCCTACCCACAGGTCTCGCTCGAGCTGCTCGCCGAGCGCGCGCCCGAGGTCCTGATCGACGCCACGCAAGGCTCGGCGCTCGGTCCCGAGGCAGAGGCAGCGTCGCGCGCGTACTGGTCGCGCTTCGGCTGGGTTCGTCGCGTCGAGCTCGTCACACCCGAGCTCCTGACGCTCCCCGGGTCGGGGCTCGGCGCCGCCGCCCGAAGCCTGCGCGGAAGCCTGCACCCGGACCTGGTGCGCGCGGAGACGCCGTGAGCGCGCGGCGTGCGTTCGCGCTGCTCGCTCTGGCGCTTCTGACGTGCATTGGTGTCAGTCTGCTGGTCGGCTCGGCGCAGAACCCGAGCGCGGAGATCGTGCTCGAGATCCGGCTGCCCAGGGCGCTTCTCGCTGCGCTCGTCGGTGCGGGTCTCGCGACGGCGGGCGCGCTCCTGCAGGCGCTGCTCCAGAATCCGCTGGCCGATCCGTACGTGCTCGGAATCTCGGGTGGCGCGGCGCTCGGCGGCGTGCTGGCGCTCTCGCTTGGAGGGGGGCTCTGGCTCGGCGGCGCCGCCGTTCCGCTGATCGCTTTCGCAGGCGCGCTCGGCGCGAGCCTTCTGCTCTACGCGATCGCCGGAGCGGGCGGGCGCGCGCCCGCGCACAGCCTGCTCCTCACGGGCGTGGTGTTCAATGCGTTCGCGTCGTCGCTGATCGTGTTCGTGACCAGCGCCTCGGACCTCACGCGCGTCGCAAGCGTGTTCCTGTGGCTGATCGGCTCGGTGCGGCTCGTCGAGCCGGCCCTGCTCGCCGGCGTCGCGCTGCTCTTCGCGCTCGGACTCTCGGTCGCGCTGCGCAACGCCTACGCGCTGAACCTGATCGCGCAGGGCGACGAGAC
>CAZMKX010000048.1:0-12075 GCA_964566375.1 uncultured Myxococcales bacterium | reverse complement strand
ACACGGAAGAGCCCCGGGGCCTCCGCGAAAGCGGGGATCCCGGGGCTCTTTGCGTCAACGCCGATCGGGCCGTGACTCGGTCAGTGAGCCTGCTCCTCGGCGGCTTTCTGAGCGCCGGCCGCTCCGGTATCGGCTGCCTCGCCTCCGGCTTCACCGCTCGGATTCGCAACCGCATCGCTGGCGATCTCGGGCTCGGCAGCGAGCGCCGCGTTCGCCTTGTCGAGAGCCGCCTTCACCTTCGCGTCAGTTGGGTCGGCGGTGAGTGCCATCGCGCACAGCCGGCTGGCCTCCGCCCAATTCTGGGCGGTCGCCATCTCGAGACACGTCGCCACGTACGGGCTGGCTCCGGGAGCGCCGGCTCCCGCTGCTTCTCCGCCTGCTTTGTGCTCCCCCTGCCCGCAGGCCGCGAGTCCGAGAACCGCGAGCCCCGCCACCAGACCTCGTCGCATGAAATCCTCCCCATCGCCCGACGCGCGGGCGGGCCTCATGCTACACCGCGGCGTCCGGCCACGTGGTCTAATCGCGAGATGGAGCTCGGTCTCTTCTACGAGATTCCCGTCGCCCGGCCGTGGCACCGGCGAAGCGAGCTGGACGCGTATCGCGACACGATTGCGGAGGCCGTGCTCGGCGACCGGGTTGGCTTTCACAGCTTCTGGACCGTCGAGCACCACTTCCTCGAGGAGTTCTCGCACTGCTCCGCGCCCGGAGTCCTGTACGGCGCGATCGCTGCGCTGACGGAGCGCATGCGCATCGGCCACGGTGTGCGCCTCCTGCCGTTCCCGTACAACCATCCCATTCGCGCCGCCGAAGCCGCCGCGGTGCTCGACCTGATCAGCAACGGGCGGCTCGAGTTCGGCACCGGCCGATCCGCGACGCGAGCCGAGCTCGAGGGCTTCGGGATCTCGCCCGACGACACGCGCGCGCTCTGGCGCGAGGCGCTCGAGATGATCGTGGGCGCGTGGACCGAGGACGTCTTCTCCTGGCACGGGAAACAGTTCCAGATCCCGCCCCGTCGGGTGGTGCCGAAACCGCTTCAGGAGCCACACCCTCCGCTCTGGTGCGCGGCGACCAGCCCCGAGAGTCACGGAACGGTGGGTGAGAACGGTCTGGGCCTGCTCTCGTTCACGATCGGTGTACCGCCCGAGGACCTCGCGAACCGAATCGCCCTCTATCGCGAGGGAATCTCGCGCGCGAAGCCGATCGGGAAGTTCGTGAACCCGCGCGCGGCGACCTTCACGATGGTCCACTGCGCGCCCAGCAACGCGGAGGCGCGCGCAAACGCTGCGGAGTCCTTCGAGTGGTACGGTCGACGCGGCGTGGAGCAGATCCGGACAGTCGGGGAGTGGCAGGCGGAGCAGAAGACCGAGTACACGAGCTACGCATACACGCGCCCGCTGGTCGGGGTCGATTTTCGGGGGCTGACGTTCGACTTCCTCGACTCGACCGCCGCCTGCATCGTCGGCGACCCCGACCGCTGCGTCGAAACGGCCAGGCGCTACAAGGAGGCGGGCTGCGACCTGCTCCTGTGTCTGGTCCAGCCGTGGAAGATCCCGCACGCGAAGGTCATGCAGTCGATCGAGCTGCTCGGGAAATACGTGATCCCGGAGCTGGCGTAGCCCGGCGCGCCGTCGGCGTGTGGTGTAGTCGATCCCGCCGCCGACCCGATAGGAAGCGAGTGAAGGCGAATCGGCTGCCGTCCGCGCTCGGAATCTCGCTCGCCGCGTTCTGGCTCGCGGCCTGCGCCGCGCTCCCCTGGCCGAGTGGACCGGCACGAGCCCCGGAAGCGGCCGGCGAAGCCGGACTTCTCGATCTGCGCGGCGTCGTCCACGTGCACACGCGCGTCTCGCACGATAGCCGCGGCTCGATCGGCGAGGTGATCGACGCAGCGCACGACGCGGGTATCCGCTGGGTCGCCTTCACCGAGCACACCCGACGTGCCCGGCTGACGCCACCGAGCGGTGTCGTCGAAGGCGTGACGCTGATTCCCGGATGGGAGGTCGACGTGCTCGGCGGATCGATCCTGGCGCTCGGCATCGCGGATTCCGATCCACTGCCGCGCGAGCCGCGCGCGCTCGTACGCGCGATCCACGCGCGCGGTGGCGCAGCGTTCGTCGGGCACTTCGAGCGCTCGGGCCTGGCCGATCCGAGCGCCTTCGGCTCTGCTGCGCCCGATGGCGTCGAGATCGCGAACCTGCACGCGATCGCGAACCAGGTGCGCGTGCGACTCGCGCTCGGCGAGATCTTCCTGCCGGCGGCGTGGGCACTCCGGGTGCTGACGCGCACGCCGACCGAGAACCTCGCGCGCTGGGAGCAATTGCCCGGCGCCCGCGCGATCGTAGGCGGCGTCGACGCGCACGCGAAGTTCCGCGCGCTCGGTCCGCTCGGCGGCACGTTCGATCGCTACCGCGACCTCTTCCGGTTGCTCACGACGCACGTGCTCGCTCGCGATCCGTCGTCGTCGGCGATCCTCGAGGCGCTTCGCCTGGGCCGCAGCTACGTGGCGTTCGAGGGGCTCGCGACCGTCGAGCGCTTCGAGTTCCAGCGCGATGGCGCGGCGGTGCGTGTGCGCGCTCCGCGGGAAGCCCGCCTCGCCCTCGTTTGT
Organism: uncultured Myxococcales bacterium; assembly: GCA_964566375.1. Taxonomy (GTDB): domain Bacteria; phylum Myxococcota_A; class UBA9160; order SZUA-336; family SZUA-336; genus VGRW01. Next base: position 9,473 of record CAZMKX010000048.1, on the reverse strand, counting down.
GACGGTGCGATCGCGAGCGAAGCGCTCGCGCAAGCCACGCGATTCGAAGTTCCGGCCGACGCGTATCGCTGCCACGTCGAAGCCTGGCTCGGCGACCGGCTCTGGATCGTGACCAGCCGGCTCTAGTCAGGTCTCGTGATCGCCGTGATCGCGATCGTGATCATGATCGTGACCGGCGGGCCGCGCGGCGAGGGCGCGCTCGCGGAGCTCGACCTCACCCGCGCTGCAGATGCCTTTCCGCGCCAGGATCTCGACCAGCGCGCGCTGCCAGCAGACGTAGTAGAGGTAGGGCTCGTCGGGCCGGTGCGACGCCTCCCAGCGCGCGATCTGCTCGATCAGGCAGACCCTGAACTCGTCCCAGTCGAACACGCCGCGATCGCGCAGCGCCGCAGCCACGCCGAACGCGCGGCTCTCCCACGGCGCGGCGAAAACCAGCTCGCCGTTCGTGCGTGGCGGTCCGGCGGGCTCGTCCGGGCCCAGAAAGTCGCGGCTCATGGCTCCGGCGCGCGCGGCTTGCCGACGCCGATCATCGCGTCGCGCGTCACCCACCGCGCGAGCTCCGTCGCATCGCCGGTTGCCGCCTCGGCCGGACGCTCCGGCAGGACCAGATAGCGGACCTCTGCGCTCGAGTCCCAGACGCGGATCTCCACGTTCTCGTCGAGCGCGAGGCCCATCTCGCGCAAGACGGCCCGCGGCTCGCGGACGACACGCGAGCGGTACGCAGGGCTCTTGTACCAGGCGGGTGGAAGCCCGAGCACCGGCCACGGATAGCAGGAGCAGAGCGTACACACGACGACGTTGTGCACGTGCGGACCATTCTCGACCACGACGAGGTGCTCGCCTTGCGGCCCGCCGAAGCCGAGCTCCGCGACCGCCGCGGTTCCATCCGCGAGCAGTCGTTGCTTGTACTCCGGGTCGGTCCACGCGCGTGCGACGACGCGCGCGCCGTTCAGCGGCCCGATCTCCTGCTCGTAGCGCTCGATGATCGCGTCGACGGCTGCGGGCGCGAGCAGACCCTTCTCCGCGAGCAGCGTCTCGAGCGCCTCGATGCGCAGCGCATTTCTCCGCGAAGCGTCTTCGTGCTCAGCCATCGTCGGGCTCCGGCTCCAGGTAGCTCTCGAACAGGTCGACGTGAACGCACGCGTTCGGCTCGGCCCCGGTTCCGAAGAGCTCGAGCGCGTCGAAGCGCACCGCGTACACGCGCTGAGGGTTCTCGCCGAGGAGGTGCGCGTTCGTGTCGGGAAAGACGAATCCCGGGTACACGCGGGCGATCGCGCCCGATTTGCCGCGCGCATATCCGGGCAGCCGGATGTGACCGGGCGGCTGCAGGTTGCGCGCGCGCACGCGCTGGCCGACTTCGAAGCGCGGCTGCGTGTGGAGACTGCGGATCGAGCCGGGCTCGGCAGACTCGAGCCGGAAGCCGCTCTCGCGGAGCTCGCGCACGACACATTCGAGCGCGCCGAGCCATCGGCCGTAGTAGCCAGCGCTCAGGTACTCGATGGGGTCGAGGCGCTCGATCGCGTGACGGAAGCGATCGATGTTGGCGACGCCCGCTCCCATCGAGAGCATGACCGCAGCGAAGACGCGCTTCTCCCACTCCGCGTGGAAAACCGGCTCGTCGGCCTCGACCACCACCGGGCCGAAGCCGTGCATGCCGCCGAGGTCGTGGACTCCGTTCACGGCGCGAGTATATCCGCACGCGCGGGGGCAGGCGGCCCCGAGTTTTGCTGTAATGCGCCCATGCCCGATCCGCGACCCGCGCTCCGCTTCGAGAATCTCGAGCAGTACCTCCTGCTGAAGAACGGGAACTATCTGTACAAGGTTCCGTACAAGGGCGGCTGGGCCGTGCTCAAGGTGTACTACGGCAGTCTGCCGATCTGGCGCTATGCGCTGAAGAGCGCCGGCAATCTGCTGCTCGCGAACCAGACCGCGGTCATGCCGTGGTCTCGGCGCCGCACGGAGCTCGACTGCATCGCGCTCTGGCGCGAAGCCGGCTTCCGGGTCTTCGACGTCTACGACGAGGCCGTCGAAGGCCTGCCCGAGCAGGGCTACGCGCTGTACGAATACGTCGACGCCACGCGCTTCGTGACCTATTTCGCGGATCGAAGCGTGCCGCTCGAGACACGGCTCGGAACCTGGCGGCGCTTCCTGCCCGTCTGGCACCGTCGCCACCAGCTTGCTGTCGATCGCCGCGAGCCGCGCTTCGTCCACGAGAACGGCGACCTGAAGCACGTGATGATGGTGGGAGACGACTTCCTGTTCTTCGACTTCGAAACCTGCTTTCGCTCGCGCGAGCGCGTGAAGGAGGTCGTGGCGCGTGAGATCCTCTGCTACCTGAAGTCGATGGCGCGAACCGTCGGCGACGAGTTCGATCCGTTCCTGTCGGAGACGGTCGCCCACTATCCGGGGCGCGACCTGCTCGCATACACGCACGAGTTCGCCTTTGCCGACCCGAATCCGTTCGTACGCTTCGGGCGCAAGCTCGACCTGCTGTTCCGCGAGCGCGCGCAGAAGCCGTCGTCGAAGTACCGCATCGCCGGGCGTCTGGACGGGATGCTCGGACGCGGATGAGCGATGCCGTCGGTGCGCAGGTTCGCGTCGCTGGCCTGGACGGACGGCTGCTCGCGGTCTCGCGCAGGGGGGACGGCCGCCACCAGGTGATCTCGGCGCGGCTCGCGGGCCGCGACGTCGTTCTCAAGCTCTACGGCCGCAAGCGCGCGTATCTCCCGACACTGGCGCGTGCCTTCGGTCACCGTTTCCTCGTCGCGAAGACGGGCCTCGGCGCCAGGACGCGACGCGACACCGAAGAGCGTCTGCTGCGGCTCTGGCGAAGCCATGGGTTCGCCGTGCCCGAGGTTCTCGATGTCGCACTGCCGGAGCCCGACGATCGGCCGCGCTTGGTCCTCGAGTACGTCGACGGCCCGACGGTGCACGCCGAGCTGCGCGACGCCGCGATCCCGGCGGAGGCACTCGAGGCGGGACTGGCGCGCTTCGCCGCGGAATGGTGTCGCCGTCACTCGCTCGCGGAGAGCCTCCGCGAGCCGGGTCTCGTGCACGCCCACCCCGGATTCGCGCACTTGATCGATCGGGGCGGCGAGTGGGTCACGTTCGACCTCGAGTACGCCTACACTGATCCGGATCGGATCGAGGCGCTCGTCGCGGTCGAGATCACCGGCTTCGTGGCGTCGCTGCTTCGCGCCGCCGGCCCGCGCGCCGTGAGCCTGCTCAGCGCGCTCGTCTCCGCGTATCCGGATCGGGAGCGTCTGTCGCGGGTCGCTCGGTACGCGACCGTGGGTCGCTTTCCGGCGCTCGACTCGATCGGCGATCTCTTTCCCTCGTTGCGCGAGCGAGGTCCGCGAAAGCTGCGCGAGAGCGCGGGCGCCCTCTCGCGCGCGCTCGACGCGCGCGCGAGAGGTACGCGACCCGCTCAGGTGTGACCCGGCCCGTCGTCGTTGCCGCCGCCGCCGCCATTGCCCCCACCGTTGCCGCCGCTCTTCGCGACCACGTTCGGGACGACGACCTGCAGGTACACCGTTCCGGCGCGCTCGATGGTGAGGAGCTGCGAGCGCGGATCGAAGTCGAGCAGGACCTTGCCCGGCTCGACGGGGTTGCGGAACTCGACCTCTCCGCGCGTCTTCCCTCGCGCGGTCGCATTCACCTCGACCACCGCGCGGACGACTCCGCCTACGACGACGTCGTATGACGCCGGCTCGAGGTTCTTCACCTCGACATTGAATTCGGTCCGGCCCTTCGAGAGCTCCTCGCGGAAGCGGATCTTGCCGGAGGCGTTCGCGTCCGCTCCCGTCGAGACGAGCTTCGTCCGGAACTTGACCTTCGACGACTTCGCCAGCGCCGGGTTCGCAGCAGAGAGAAGGACCAGGACGGCCGCCATTCCGAGGGCCAGGGGACCTGAGGCAACGGATCGGGACATGCTTGACTCCAAGTTTGTTTGGGAAAAATTCCCACGTTCTTGGAGCAGCGTAAGTGGGAAAATTTCCCTCGTCAAGGGTGAGGCGCAGCTCCGCCGAGCCGCCGTCCCCGGCGCGGGAGCTATGGCTGGGAGCGACTCGCGAAGACCGACGTGGCGTCGGGCTGCGCGAAGGCCTCGCTCGCCGACTGGTAGAACGCGATGGCCTGTCCCACGCGATCTCCCGCCGTCTTCTGCGCGACCGGAACCTGCCCACCGTCCGCGTCGATGCGGTACACGTCGATGCGCCGGCCGGGCGACAGCACGGTGAGGAGGCCGTCCCGCAGATAGCCCAGGCGCTGATATGTTCCGAGCAGCGCGCGCGCCTCCTGCGGCGGAGTGGCCAGGATGTCCCGGCCGAAGAAGCGGCTCTCGTAGCTGAAGCCGAGCAGCTCGAACAGCGTCGGCGCGAGATCCATCTGGCTCGCGAGGGTTTCGACCCGCTGCGGCGCGACGTGCTTCGGTGAGAAGACCAGCATCGGGATGTGATACTGGTCGACCGGAATGTCGAGCTCGCCCGCGCTGCTCGCGCAGTGATCCGCGACGATCACGAAGACGGTGTCGTCGAACCAAGGCTCGCTTCGCGCGCGGTCGATCAGCTGACCGATCGCGTAGTCGGTGTACTTCACGGCGCCCGCGCGGGACTCGCCGGACGGGATGTCGATGCGCCCGTCGGGGTAGGTGAAGGGTCGATGGTTCGACGTCGTCATCACGAACGAGAGGAAGCGCTCACCCTTCGCGTAGGATCGATTCGCCTCCCGAATCACGCGCCGGAACACGAACTCGTCCGCCGCGCCCCAGGCGTTCGTGAACTCCGCCTCGTCGGGGGCCAGCTGACCGCGATCGATCACCTCGAAGCCATTTCCGCCGAAGAACGCGCCCATGTTGTCGAAGAACGCGTTGCCGCCGTAGAAGAACCGCGTCGCGTAGCCGTGATCCCGGAAGACGCTGCCGATCGAGAAGAGGTTCGCGTTGTTCGGGCGCTTGACGATCGAGTATCCGGGCGTCGGCGGCACCGAGAGCGACACCGCTTCCAGGCCCCGCACGGTCCGCGTTCCGGTCGCGCGCAGATTGGTGAAGAGCAGGCCTTCGTCCGCGAGGCGATCGAGGTTCGGGGTCAGGCCGTCGGGGCTCCCGAACGCGCCGAGGAACTTCGCGGAGAGGCTCTCGACCACGATCAGCACCACGTTCAGCTCTCGCTCGGGACGCGAGGCGCGGACCTCCCGGGTCAGGTTCAGCGGGTCCGTCCCCTCGAACGTCGCATTCGGCGCCGCGAGCAACGCTCGCAGCTCGCGCGATGCCTCTTCCGAGGCCGTCGTGGCGTAGAACGGAGCGTAGTCGAGCTGGTTGTTGCGGAAGGCGGAGAAGAGCGTGTAGAGGCCGTTCGCAGCGAGCTCGTTCGCGAAGCGGTTCTCGTCGACCCGCGGAAGCTGCGTTCCCGTCGCGAGGAAGCACGCGATCGGCGTGGCGACGAGGAGGCTTGCGGGCATAAGACGGCCCGACAGCGTGCTCTCGCTCTCGAACGAAGCGGCGATCGCCGGACGCACGAAGCCGGCCCAGACCACCAGCGCCGACGCGAGGATCGCCGACATCACCGGCAGCACCGGGTACGACTCCCAGATGTTCTCGAGCACCTCGCGCGTGTAGACCAGATAGTCGACGGCGATGAAGTTGAAGCGCGCGGAGAACTCGCCCCAGAAGAACCACTCCGCCACCGCAGCGAAGATCAGCACGAAGAGACCCATGATCGCGAGGCCGTGCACGACCGCGCGGACCGGGCGCGCGCGATACAGCCGGTCCGGAACGAAAAGGACGAGCAGCGCGAACGGCGCGGCGGCGTACGACGCGGCGACCAGATCGAACGCGAAGCCCGCCGAGAGGATCGCAGCCAGGCTTGGAGCCGACGGCGAGAACTCGCTGAAGGCGCGCGCCAGAAGCGCGAGCCGCGAGAGCGTCGCGATCGCCGCGAACGCCACGACGAAGGCGTAAAGGGGGGCGAAGCGGGATGCACGTGCAGGCAAAGATCCTCCTCGGCGCTCGGCGGCGCGCCTCGTAGGCCCGACGCGAAATAGAACTCTTCGGAGATTTCAGCGCCCGGGGTCTGAGCCCGCCGTGAACAGGTGATGAGAAACTTCTAATGCGAGGTTTGCCCGGCCAGCGGAAGCTCGAGCTCGAAGGTCGCCCCGCCCGGAGACGACGCCGTCAGGCTCCCACCGTGAGCCCGCGCGATGGCGCGCGCGATCGGCAGCCCGAGCCCCGTGCCGCCATTTCCCTCTGCGCTCGAATAGAAGCGTTCGAAGACGCGCTCCAGCTCGCCGGGAGGAATGCCCGGGCCGGTGTCGGCCACCGTGACGCGCGCGCGGTCCTCGTTTCGCCCCACCGCGATCGAAATGCGGCCACCGCGCGGCGTGTGTCGGAGCGCGTTGTCGACCAGATTGACGAGCGCTTGCCGGATCTGCCCCGGGTCGATCTCGACCGGCACCGGCTCACCGCTCACCTCGATCGCGATCTCGCGCTCCTCCCCGAGCACCCGGAGGTGGTCGACCAGAGCGCGCGTCAGCGCGAGCAGGTCGACCCTCTCGCGATTCTCCGGGTCGACTCGCCCGCTCTCGAGCTTCTCGAGCAGGAGGACCTTGTTCACGAGTCGGGTCAGCTCGTCGACCTGCTCGACGACACCACCGAGCACGTCCTCGTCGGCGCCGTGGGTACGCACCAGGTGAAGCTCGAGCGCTCCGCGAATCGCGGTCAGCGGGGTGCGCAGCGCGTGTCCTACGTCGGCCGTGAGGCGCCGCACGCGAAGCACCTCCTCGCGGATCCTCACGAGCAGATCGTTCAGCACGCCGGCCAGGCGGTCGACCTCGTCTCCAGATCCCGTTCGCGGAAGGACGCCGTCGGGAAGCGCGCCGAGCGAGCGCGCGCGCGCGGCGATCTCCGAGAGCGGTCGCAACGCGCGCGCCGCGACCCACCACGCGAGCAGTGTTCCCAGGCTCGCGATGAGCAGGAGGGACGTGAGGAGGTTGCTGCGCAGGTTCCAGTACCAGCGCTGAACCTGGTCGAGCCCGAAGGCGATGCGCACCTGCCAGGGCCCGTCGCGCACCTCGACCGCTCGGATGCGGCGAGCACCGCTCCGACTTCGCGGGTGGACGACCTCGAAGATCCGCGGCGACGCTCCCGGAGCGAGCGGCTGCGCGCCCGGGAAGCCCTCGGCCGGGACGTTCGCGCTCCGTGCGGCGACTTCGCCGTCGGCGCCGCGGATCTCGATGAAGAGCTCGCCGGCGCGCGAATGGAGCCGGACCGCGGAGTCGATCCACGCGCCGAGATCCGGAGAGCCGAGCTGCTCGCGCACCTCGGCGAGCTCGTCGCGGAGCTCGTCGTCGAGGTCGGCGCGAAAGCCGCGTTCGAAGCGGTTCAGCGCGTACAGGTTCTGCAGCGCGACGAGCGTCATCACGACGCCGAACACACCGACCGCGACGCGCAGTCGGATGCTGCGCATCACGGCGAGGCCGAGAGCACGTAGCCGACCCCGCGCCGGGTGTGGATCAACTTCTTCTCGAACGGCTCGTCGATCTTCCGGCGGAGGTAGCGGATGTAGACGTCGATCACGTTCGAGAAGCTGTCGAAGTTCATGTCCCAGACGTGCTCGGAGATCATCGTGCGCGTGACGACCTCGCCGGCATGTCGCGCGAGATACTCGAGCAGCGCAAACTCCTTCTGCGTCAGGTCGATCTTGATTCCACCGCGATCGGCCTTGCGTGCGAGCAGGTCGACGCGCAGGTCGTCGACTTCGATCAAGCTCGGCCGAGCGGTGCCGCGGCGAAGCAGCGAGCGCACGCGCGCGAGGAGCTCCGCGAACGCGAACGGCTTCGGCAGGTAGTCGTCCGCTCCCGCGTCGAGCCCTCGCACGCGATCGTCGACTTCGTCTCGCGCGGTCAGGACCAGCACGGGCGTCGCCCGGCCGGCCGAGCGCAGCTCCCGCAGGACCGACAGGCCGTCGCGCTTGGGGAGCATCAGGTCGAGCACGATCACGTCGTACGGGTGGACCAGCGCCATGCGCAGGCCCGTGTCGCCATCCTCCGCGAGGTCGACCGCGAAGCCCGCTTCCTGGAGTCCCCGCTCGAGGAAGCTTCGCACGCGCAGCTCGTCTTCGATCACCAGGACCCGCATGAGCGCGGAGACTAGCGGCCGATCCAGCCGTGCGCCGCGCTGCGCGCGAGCCTGAAGCCGGCGGGGCCAGCGAAGCTCGCGCCGTGTCGTCGGTCGCAACGCGCTAGGTCGCCGTCGAGGGTCCATACACCGCCGCGCGTCATGCGATAGCTGCCGTAGTCGGGATCGCGGAAAATCGAGCCGGGGTAGGGCTGATAGAGGTCCGCGACCAACTCCTCCACGTTTCCCGCCATGTCGAGCGCCCCGCACGGAGAGGCGCCGTCGGGATATACGCCGACCGGTGTCGTGCTGCCCACGCCGCCTTCGCGCGTGTTGCACCGCGTTGCCGAGAAGACCTCTCCCCACGGGTGGGCGCGCGCATCGCTTCCGCGCGCCGCGCGCTCCCATTCCGCCTCGGTCGGCACGCGAAAGGCGCTGCCGGTGCGCTCCGAGAGCCACTCGGCGTAGAGCAGGATGCCCTGCCACGACACGCCGTGCACCGGGTGGTTCGCGCGCCCGCGCGCGGGCTCGGGACCCGTCCAGTGCGCGGGCGCCTCCGGGACGCCCGTCTCGGCGAGAAAGCGCGCCCACTCCGCCTCGGTCACGGGATGCATCGCGATCTCGAACGCGTCGAGCTCGACGCGGTGACGCGGCGTCGACTTCTCGAACCAGGCCTCGGGAATTCCCCAGCGGCGCGCGAGTGGGGCGACCTCGGCCACGTCGGTGCCCATCCAGAAGCTCCCGGCGGGAATCCGGCACATGCGCGGCGCCAGCGCGTCGGTGCGCGGATCGCCGAGGAGACCGAGCGCGTTGCCTGCCGAGATGCGCGCGAGAAGGGGCTGGCTCGCGTCGGCGACGAGTGCGAGCAGCGGCTCGAGCAAGCGCTCCCGCGCCGACGACGAGAGCGCGTCGATCACCGCCTCGAGTTCGGGCAGCCGATTCGACAGCAGGCGCGAGTCCAGCTCGTTCACGGCGCGCAGGGGAGGATCCCAAGGACTAGACATGTGCCGCATGCTCCTGGCGGCGCTCCGAAGGGAACCTCGGGCCAGGGAGCGGAGCGGCTCCCGTTCGGCTGGCCGGCCTAGGCCCGAGGTGAAGAGAGGCTACGCAACCCCTAGTCTTCGCTCCATGTTCTCACGCCGCCCAGGGCAGCAGGAGCCGCCCGGTGGGCGCTATACGAATCGCCCCCCCGCTACCACGGACGGCAGACGCCCGGAAGCCCCACGGCTCCGGGCGTCTGCTACTTCGAGGTCCAGCTCGAAGAGCCCCTCGATGCGGAAGCGGTCCTCCGCGTCCGGCAGGACGCGCATCCGGCGGTCGCCGAGGAGCGCCCGGAAGGCAGCGCGACGGGCGTCTGCCGTGC
>CAZMKX010000047.1:2271-12106 GCA_964566375.1 uncultured Myxococcales bacterium | reverse complement strand
CCTCGCCGCGCCAGAGACGCTGAACGGTGTCGATCGAGCGGAACATCTGGCCCTTGGCGTCGGCGTAGCCGTCGGGCCGGACCACGAAGTCGTTCGGCTGCCAGCCCGCCGCGAACGAGATCGCCACGCGACCGTTCGACAGGTTGTCGACCACCGCCCACTCCTCGGCGACGCGGATCGGGTGGTGCAACGGGAGCACGCAGCTGCCCGCGCGGATCTGCACGCGCTCGGTCACCGCCGCGATCGCGGCACTGGTCACGGAGGCGTTCGGATAGGGGCCGCCGAAGGCGTGGAAGTGGCGCTCGGGCGTCGACACGAAGCGGAAGTCGTGGCGGTCCGCGTAGCGCGCGCACTCGAGCATGAGTCGGTACTTGTCGGCACCCGGCGCGTCGTCGCTGCCCCACAGGAAGAAACCGAAGTCGAGCCTGCGGCGCGTCCCGTGATCGCGTGCGGGGGTCGCGTTCTGGGCGACGCGCTCGCGCTCCGCGTAGATCACGACCTCGAAGCCGCGCGCGACCGTCCACAGGAGCTCGAGCACCGAGATGTCGAACGAGAGGCTCGTCACCGCGAGCCACACGCCGGGCGGGTCGTGCGGAATCAGCGCGTCCATGCCCGTGAAGAAATTCACGACGTTGCGGTGCTCGACCATCACGCCCTTGGGACGCCCGGTCGAGCCGCTCGTGTAGATCACGTAGGCGAGGTTGGCGGACGTGGCGTCGCTCGCGACGTCGGCGTCGGAGTTCGACGCGATCGCGGGCCAGTCCGCGTCGAGGCGGACCACGTGTGCGCCGCTCGGCGGGAGCTCCGCGGCGATCCTCGACTGTGTCAGGACGACGGGCGCGCCGGAGTCTTCGAGCATGAAGGCGATCCGGTCGCGCGGGTAGGCGGGATCGAGAGGCACGTAGGCTCCGCCCGCCTTGTGCACGGCGAGCACGGAGATCAACATCTCGAGCGAGCGCTCGACGAAGATGCCGACGAGCCGATCGGGACCGATGCCGAGTCCGCGCAGGTGCGCGGCCAGCCGATTCGCGCGCGCGTTGAGCTCGCGGTAGGTGAGGGTCTCGCCTTCGAAGCTCGCCGCCGGCCGCTCCGGCGTGCGCTGCACCTGACGCTCGAAGAGCTGGTGGATGCAGGCGTCGGCCGGGAAGGGGACGGAGGTGGCGTTCCAGGCCTCGAGCACGCGCGACCGCTCGCTCGCCGCGAGCAGCGGGAGCTTCACGAACGCCCGCTCTGGCTGCGCGGCCGCCGCCTCGAGGAAGACACGCCACTGCGCGCGCAGCGCCTCCGCCGACGTGGCGTCGAGGGCTCGAGCGTCGAAGCCGAGACGCGCGCTGCGCCCGTCGCCGGAGGCGATCAGCGCGAGCAGCGTTCCCGGTGGCGGAACGATCGGGTTCGCGTCGTCGCGGATCTCGGCCAGGAGCGGGAGCAGCCGTCCGCGCGCGAGCTCCGCGTTTCCGCGCAGGCGCGGGAACCGCGACACCGCGTCGTGCAGGTACGAGATGCGCTTGCGCGTTCGTGCGACCGCGTCGAGGGATCGCGCGAGCGCGGATTCAGCCGTCGCGGTCTCCTCGAGGGCGACGCGCAGCGGCACGACGTCGGCCGCGAACGCTTCGAGCCCGGAGACGCGGGCGCGCAGCGCCTCGTCGCGGAAGGCGACGTCGAAGCCGGTCCGGTCGCAGAGCCGCGCCAGCCACGTCACGAAGCCGGCCACGAGCGCGTCGCCGCCGCCCGGGAAACGCGTCGGAAACGCCTCCGGCACCTCGAGCGGTAGCTCGCGCCACTCGGGCGCCCCCGCGCCGGCGCGCTCGCTGCGCACGTACGGCGGCTCGAGCGGGTCGAGCGACGCGAGCCGCTTGACCCAGAACTCTTCCGCTCGACACAGATCTGCGTTGAGTGCGCCGAGGCGCTCGCCGAGCCCGCCGCCCGCGCCGTCGAGTCGCGTGCCCGTCGCGAGTCCGAGCGCCGCGACGACGTCGCCGACGGCGACGCGCGGGCCTCGCAGCTCCGAGAAGTCGGCCAGGCGGATCGCACCCGCGCTCGTCGCGACGACGAGCGCATCGGATTCGATCGCGAGCACCGTGCCCGGAGCCGTGGCTCCGTCCGAGTCCCGCGCCTGCGCGCTCGCGACGGCGAACGCGCGGCCGCCGTGGTGGAGCTTCGCCGAGCCGAGAGGATTCTCGTAGCGACCGAAGTCGAGCGCGCAGACGAGCGCCTCGAGCTGCGCGGCGGGAAGGGAGAAATCGAGGACGCAAGCCGCGTCGGGTCGCTGCCACTTGCCGAAGTAGCTCTTCTGGGACAGGTCCTGGGCGAGCGGAGCCGCGCTTCCGGCGGCGAGCGCGTCGCAGAGCGGACCGAAGCTGTCGATCGCGGCCTCGTAGCACTTCGTGTTGATCGTGAGCGAGGTCTCGCCGGGCGACACGTCGAAGAAGCGCTGCGCGAGGAGCTTTCCCTCGTCGACGGCCGCGAGCATCGCGTGCCAGCTGATGCCGTAGGTCGTCTCGCGATTCATCAGCGCCCAGGCCGGCGTGTAGAGCCCCGCGTAGCGCGGCAGGGGGCCATCGTGGAAGTTGATCGCGGCGCGGCGCGGCCGACGCAGAACTGCGTCGGAAAGAACCTTCAGGTTGGTGATGCTGAACAGGTAGTCGAAGTCGCCGGCGAGCGAGCTCACCAGGTCTCCGTCCGGATCGAGCGTGGGGATGCCGTGTCCACGCGCCCAGGCCGCGATCGCAGGATCGTGGCTCGCGACCCCGCGGATCTCGTGGCCGCGCTCGAGCAGGATCTCCGCGCACTGCACGAGCAGCGACTCGGAGCCGATCAAGTAACAGCTGAAACGACCCTGCACGCCCATTCCGACTCCGCTCATGCCCGAATCCCGCATCACTCTTCGTTCCCGGCCCGGTCAGCCTTGACCGTACCCGCCTTCGCGGCTCTCGCCCACGTCGGTCTCCATGCAACTCCGCTGCCGCAGGTCGGGATCCCACACCCTGCGGCCGAACTCCCCAGGTTGCGCGCGAAGACATCTCGACGCGGGCGACCGCCTTCGAGCAGTCGAGAGAATCCGCGCAGCAACGCGGAGCTTCCGTGAGGCTCGAGCAGGACGCGCGACGCGATTGTTGCACCGCCCGCGCGGAGACGGCAACCATCGGACGTAGCTAGTTGCGCGCGCTCGTGACGGCGTTCTTCACCCAGGGCGCGAGGTCCGAGGCGATCCGGCGAAGCCGCGATTCGGCCGCGACGCGGCTCGCGTCGCTCGCGTTCGCAAGCTGCGTCGATAGACGTACGAAGGCGTACTCCGGCCGGCCGCGCAGCCGGTCGAGCAGGCGCATGAAGCGCTCCGTCGCGCCGCCCGCAGGCCAGCGGCCGGCGGGCTGGAACCAATACAGCACGAGCTCTTCGCGGCCCCCCTGCGTCGCGGAAAGGACCTTCACGACCGCCGGCTCCGAGGGCAGGAACGCGAGCTCCCGCTCGACGGTCGGCGACGCCGCCCAGCCCTGTGCCGGATAGCAGACCGCCGGGTCGTGCGCGCCGCCGCCCGACTCGGCGCCCGAGTAGAAGGCGACGTAGAGCCACACCGAGGCGCCGGCGTCGTCGGCGTACCGCCGCATCGTGTACCACTTCGGCACGAGCATCGAGAGGACGTCGCTCTGGAGCGGCTGCTCCTCGCGCAGCAGGTGGTCGTCGAGGCGAGCGGGCATTCCGCCGGTTGCGAACTCGCCGTTCCACTGAGAGCGGAGGCTCGAGACGCGCGCGGCGACGAGCGGCAGCAGCACGAAGAGGAGCACCAGGCCGAGCCGCAGTCTGGTCATCGCAGCAGCTTCGCGACGAGCAGAAGCGTGACCGTGCCGGCGAGAAACGTGACGAGTCCGAAGCTCTCGTGCAGCAGTCCCTCGGCGTATCCGATGCCGTGACTCGCGACGAGCGCGACCGTCACGATCACACGCGCCAGATTGGCGACGAGCGCGATCGGCACCACGCAGGCGACGATCAGCAATCGACGCCAGACACCGTGGCTCAGCAGGTACGCGACGATCACGCCGAGCGGGAGCAGCGTGACGATCGACGTCAACCCGCTGCACGCGTCGGCGACGAAGAGCTCGTGTCCGGGCACGAAGAGACGGTTTCCCGTCGCTGCGACCGAGTATCCCGCCGCCTGCAGGATCGCGACCGAGGCCTGGATCACCAGTCCCTTCAACCCGAAGAGCAGCCGGTCCTGCAGCAGGAGCGGGGGCGGCACCATCAGCAGCAGGAAGCCGACCGGCAGGAGCAGCGCGCGCAGGAGCGGCCGACCTCCGACGGCGTAGATCGTCGCCGCGAACGTGAGGACGACGCCGATGCCGGCGGACGTACTGGCACCGGCCAGCACGGCAGCGGCCTGGAAGGACGATGCGCACAGCACCAGGAACGGGCCCAGGCGCGGCGCGGTCGCCACCTCGAGGCTGCGCCGGATGCGATCGCGGTGCATCACGACCAGCCCCGCCGAGGTCAGCGGGATCAGGTAGCCGTGGGCGAGGTACTCCGAGCTCGTCCACACGTACGACAGGAGGTGGAGCGCCGGCCAGGCGGCGATCAGGCTCGCGGCCAGGCAGGTCAGACGCAGCCAACGGTCGGAGCCCGCGGAGGCGCCGGCGAGTTCCGATTGCGGCAGAGGGGTCGTGCTCATTCCCGGTTCCCGACGCGCCCGAGCGGCGCGCTCAGCGTAGCCCAGGGAACCGTTCGGCAGCGATCCGACAGCGCTTCAGGTGCGAAATGTGGAGTCGCACTACTCTCGGGGAAGGCTGGCGGTTCGGAGGTGGAGGATTCCCATCGCGGCACGGGCATTGCTAACCTCGCGACGTACCAGCGGCGCGCTGCGGAGACCCTGCGAATGAGAGACGAGCCAGGCGATTCCGACGGATGGGCCGAGGAGCCCGCGGGCAAGGAGTTCGATCCCCGCGCGATCCTCGACTTCCTGCGCCGCCGAAAGCTCGTCATTCTGCTCGTCAGTCTGCCGCTCCTGATTCCCGCCACGATCGCGCCGTTCCTGATGTCGCACTATTACGAAGCGACAGCCACGGTCGTGATTCGCACCGCGCCCAAGGTGATGGAGTTCGGCGCGGACTTCATGCCGCGCACCGGCTCGCAGCAGCCGGCGTTCGGCAGCTCCACTCAGGACATCGCGCTGATCACGCTGGTCAACTCCGACGCGGTCCTCGGTCGGGTCATCGATCAGCTTCCGCCGAGCGGGGAGCCGCAGCGCACGCTGCTGCAGCGCGCGAAGGCGGCGCTCGGTCAGGAGCAGCCGCTCGTGCTCACGCCGGAGCAGGATCGCGCGAATCGGATCGACAGTCTCCGCCGGACGTTCACGGCGAGCGTCACGGACGGCGGCAGCTACGTCGCAATCACCGCCGTGGGCGGCAGCCCCGGTGGAGCGACGTTCATCGCGAACGCGGTGGCCGACGCGTTCGTGAAGCACCAGGAGGATCAGCGCGACCAGGCGTCGCGGCGCGCGATCGCCTGGCTCAACCAGCAGGTCTACGAGCTCCGCGAGCAGGCGGCGCGCAAGGAGCAGGCGCTGAGCGAGATCGCGACGACCAACAACCTGTCGCTCGCGGTGCTCGAGGAGGATGGGGAAGAGGCGCAAGGCTCGGCGATCGAGCAGGTCGAGACGGACCTGCAGACCGCGCGCGTCAACCTGCTGTCCACGCAGGAGCGCCTCGCCGCGCTGAGCCCGCGCGCTGCGCGCTCGACCGGCGACGCCCAGGGGGATCGCGCCGCCTCGAGCCTGCGCGAGCAGTACGCGACAGCGACCGCGGAGCTCGAAGCCGCACGCCTCCGCTTCACGCCGACGCATCCCGAGGTCCGCCGCCTCGAAGGGATCCTGCACAGTCTCTCGGAGAAGCTCGGCGGGGACGCGTCGATGGCGCGCCCGATGCTCTCGGCCAGCGAGGAGACGGAGTACCAGACCCTTCTCGCCGAGGAGTCCCAGCACCGGGCGCGCGTCAAGGTGCTCGAGAAGACGCGCGCGGATCTGCTCGCCAACACCGGCTCCAAGGCCGATGCCGTGAGCCGATACCGTCGGCTCGCCAAGGAGCTGACGATCGACAAGCAGATCCTCGAAGTGCTGATGACCCGGCGCAACGAGACGCTCCTGACCGCGGCGACCAAGGAGGTCGGCGCGGAGGTCCTGGACTACGCGGTCTCTCCGGCGTACCCGGCCGGCCCGAATCGCAAGAAGGTCTTGGTGATCGGCTACGTGCTGGCGCTCGGCGCCGGATTCGGGCTCGCGCTCCTGCTCGAGCTGCTCGACCGTCGCCTGCGCGATCCCGAGGCGATCGCCGCCCTGCTCGGCACGACTTCGCTCGGCATGGTTCCGATCGTCGAGACGCGCAAGGCGCCGCCGGAGCGGCAGGCGGTGGATTCGCCCGGCTCGGCTGCCGGCGAGAGCTACCGGAACGTGCGCACGTCGCTGCTGTTCGCGATGCGTGTCGCGAAGCTCCATTGCCTGCTGATCACGAGCTCCGTAGCGGGCGAGGGCAAGACGACGACGACCGTCAACCTGGCCGGCGCGTTCGGACGCATGGGCCGGCGTGTGATCGTGATCGACGCCGATCTCCGGCGTCCGCGCGTGCACCGCGTCTTCCGCATCCCCGCCGCGCCGGGCCTGTCGGAGGTGCTGCAGGGCCAGGCGCGGATCGAAGACGCGGTGGTGCGGCCCGAGAACTCCAACTTCGACCTTCTGCCCGCGGGCACGATTCCCGACAATCCGTCGGAGCTGCTCGGCTCGGCGGCGTTCGCGCAGATGATCACGGATCTGAAGAGCGAGTACGACCTGGTCGTGCTCGACTCGGCCGTGCTGCTCGCGGTGCCCGACGCGCTGCTGCTCGCGGCCGAGGCGGACGGCACTCTGCTCGTGCACAAGCCCGGAAGCGTCGACCGACGCGCGCTCCGCCGCGTTCGCGAGGACCTGCGCCGGGCGGGCGCGCGCGTACTCGGCGTGGTCTTCAACCAGGTCGATCCCGCCAGCAGCCTACACTACCCGACGTACATGTACTCGCCGTACATCAAGCAAGACAAGCTCTAGGGCCGAAGAAGCGGTTCGGGCTCCGGCCTTCTTCCCGGGAAGGGACGACTCGATGTCTCATCGCTCGCGCGCGCGTCGCGGCTCCAGCCGCACACTGATCCTCGGCAGCGGGGATCGTGCGCGACGGATTGCGGCGGCGCTCGAATCCGAGCGCGGGGCGAGCGGATGCATCGTCGGCTATCTCGACGATCATCCGTCGAACGCCGATCGCGCCCTGCTCGGAGAGCGGTATCTCGGCTCGCTCGACCGTCTGGGCGAGATCGCGGCACGGGAGGGCGTCGGGCGCGTGATCTACGGGCTCCCGCGCCGCTTTCTCGGTCAGGACTCGACCGCCAACGCGATCGGCCTGTGCGAGACGCTGGGCATCGATCTGACGATTCCCGCCGACCTGTTCGACACGCGCGCGGCGCACGTCGTGGTCACGAAGATCGGCGACGTGCCCGCGTTCTCCTTCTCGGTGCACGGGCACCACTCGCTCTGGCAGCTGGCGGCGAAGCGCAGCTTCGACCTGATCGCCGCGATCGCGGCGCTCGTCCTGACGGCACCGATCTGGATCGCGGCCGCGCTCGCGATCAAGCTCGACTCGCGCGGCCCGATCTTCTTCGTCCAGCCGCGCTGCGGCCGGTACGGCACGGTGTTCCCGTTCCTCAAGTTCCGCACGATGGTGACGAACGCCGAGAGCCAGAAGGCCGAGCTCGCCGCGCTGAACGAGAAGTCGGGCCCGGTCTTCAAGATGACGCGCGATCCGCGCGTGACCCGCGTCGGTCGCGTGCTGCGCAAGTACTCGATCGACGAGCTCCCGCAGCTCCTGAACGTCTTGGCCGGGCACATGAGTCTCGTCGGCCCGCGACCACCCGTTCCGGGCGAGGTCGCGAAGTACGAGCTCGACCACCGCGGCCGGCTCAGCATGCGCCCGGGCATCACGTGCCTGTGGCAGGTCTCGGGCCGGAACCAGATCGAGTTCGAGGACTGGGTGAAGCTCGACATCGAGTACGTCGAGCGTTGGTCACTCCTGCTCGACTTGCAGATCCTGCTCGCGACCGTGCCCGCAGTCCTCTCCGGCCGCGGTGCGAGCTGACTTGGCGCCTCGTCGGGTTACACTCCTCGGCGACAACAAGGGGGATCCGTGAAGATGGACTCGTCCACTCCGCTGCGCATCGTGTTTCTCGCTGCGCTCTGCGCCGCCGCCTTCGGCTGCGTGAGCTCGGCCGGCAATCCCGGGAAGCCTTCGCTGCAGGCCGAATACCACATCGCTCCGCCGGACGTGCTGCAGATCACCGTGCGTCCGGAGCCGCTGATCGACCGCGAGCTCACGGTCCGGCCCGACGGCCGGATCTCCTTCGACCTGATCGGGGACGTCGAAGCCCGCGGGCGCACGATCGAAGAGCTGCGCGCGGACATCGCCGTGCGGCTCAAGGAATACATCGTCCAGCCGGACGTGACCGTGCAGCTCAAATCCTCGGCCAGCCGCACGTACTTCATCTTCGGGGAGGTCGCGCGGCCGGGCGCCTATCCGATCATCGGCGACGTCACGGCGGTCCACGCGCTAGGCGCTGCGGGCGGAGAGACGCGCATGGCCCTGCTCGACAGCGCGCGGCTGGTGCGGCCCTCGCCCGAAGGCGAGCTGACCTATCCGATCCACTTCGCCGCGATCACCGAGCACGGCTATGGACAGACCAACTACCTGCTGCAACCGGGAGACGTGGTCTACGTGCCACCGAACATGTTCGCCCGCGTGGGCTACGCGCTGGGCGTGATCTTCTTCCCGCTGCAGCAGATCCTCGGCCTCGGCGGCACGGTGATCAACGCGGCGGTCACGGGCGGCTGAGCCGGCGACCGATCAGGTCGGAGTCTCGAACGGCCCGCGCAGGATGGTGTCGCGTGGCTGCGCGGTCAGCTCGGGATAGTCGACCGTGTAGTGAAGGCCGCGGCTCTCGTTGCGCGAGGCCGCGGATCGGATGATCAGCTCCGCGACCAGCGCCAGGTTGCGGAGCTCGACCAGGTCCGGCGTCAGCACGAAGTTCCAGTAGTACTCGCGGATCTCGCGCTGAAGGTTGTCGATGCGGCGGCGCGCGCGGTCGAGCCGCTTCGTGCTGCGCACGATGCCGACGTAGTTCCACATCAGCCGGCGGATCTCGTCCCAGTTCGCGTTCACCAGCACCGCTTCGGTCGGATCGGTCGCACGGCCCGGATCCCAGGCGGGGAAGGGTGGAGGCTCGCTCACGCCCGCGGCCATCCGCGCGATCGCCTCCTGCGCCGCGGCACGCGCGAAAACGACGCCTTCGAGCAGCGAGTTCGAGGCCAGCCGGTTGGCGCCGTGCAGGCCCGTCGAGGCGACCTCTCCCGCGGCGAACAGGTTCTCGATGTCCGTCTCGCCGCGCAGGTTCGTCCGCACGCCGCCGCAGGCGTAGTGCGCGGCCGGTACGACCGGGATCGGCTGCTTGGTCATGTCGAAGCCGTAGCGCAGGCAGCGCTCGTAGATGTTGGGAAAGCGCGTGCGCACGAATGCCGGATCGAGTGCGGTGCAGTCGAGGAAGACGCAGTCGTCACCGGAGCGCTTCAGCTCGAAGTCGATCGAGCGCGCCACCACGTCGCGCGGCGCCAGGTCCGCGCGCTCGTCGTGGCGCGGCATGAACCGCTCGCCGCTGCGGTTGCGCAGCACGGCGCCTTCGCCTCGGACCGCCTCGCTGATGAGGAACGAGCGTGCGTCGGGGTGGAAGAGGCAGGTCGGATGGAACTGGATGAACTCCATGTTCGCGACCGTCGCGCCGGCGC
>CAZMKX010000047.1:0-2171 GCA_964566375.1 uncultured Myxococcales bacterium | reverse complement strand
AGGCAGGTCGGATGGAACTGGATGAACTCCATGTTCGCGACCGTCGCGCCGGCGCGGAAGGCCATGGCGATGCCGTCGCCCGAGGCGATGTCGGGATTGCTCGTGTACAGGTAGGTCTTCCCGCAGCCGCCGGTGGCCAGCAGAACGATGCGCGCGCGACAGCGCTCGACGCGGCCGCTCTCCTCGTCCATGACGTACGCACCGCAGATCCGCGCAGCTCCGGGCAGGCCGAGCTTCCGGGTCGTGACCAGGTCGATGCTGATGCGATTCGCGAGCACGGTGATGTTCGGGTGGCGCTCGCAGCGCTGCACCAGGACGCGCTCGATCTCCTGGCCGGTGAAGTCCGCGGCATGCAGGACGCGCCGGCGCGAGTGGCCGCCCTCGCGTCCCAGGTCGAAGCCGGGCGCCTCGCGGCTCGCGTCGAAGCGCACGCCCAGGTCGATCAGGCTGCGCACCGCCTCGGGCCCGTGCTCCACCACGAAGCGCACGGCGGCCTCGTTGCACAGCCCCGCCCCGGCGATCAGGGTGTCCCGAACGTGCTCCTCGAAGGAGTCCTCGGGCGCCAGGACCGCCGCGATTCCGCCCTGGGCGTAGTTGGTGGCGGACTCGGCGGTGCCCTTTTTCGTCACCACCGTCACGGATCCGTGCTCGGCCGCCCGCAGGGCGAACGAGAGACCCGCGATTCCGCTGCCGATCACCAGGAAGTCGCTCTCGCGCGCCACGGCCGCAGTCTAGACCCCGCGGGCCCGGGCCGCCGAACGGACCTTCATCGCATTCAGAACGGGGCCGATGGACGTGAAGCGAGTTTCGCGCCCAGGGGGCGCGGTCGGGAGCGGAAATGCAGCGAGCCCGCGTGTACGCCCGGACGGCCGGATGGCTGCTCCTGGCCGTCCTTGCGCTCGGCTTCGCCCGCGTCGCCGCTGCGCAGATCTACACGTACAAGGACGCGAGCGGTCGGACCTTCTTCACCGACACGCCTCCGCACGAGGGCTTCGCGCGCTACAAGCCCAAGAGCGAGTACGAGCTCCGGACTGCCGCGTACGCGCCGCGGAGCGGGAGCCGCCTCACGAAGGCCTACGATCCCGCGATCAAGCGGGCGTCCCGCCAGCACGGCGTTTCGGCCGCGCTGGTGAAGGCGATCATCGCCGCGGAGTCCGGCTTCGACCCGAGCGCCGTCTCGCGCAAGGGCGCGCAGGGGCTGATGCAGCTGATGCCCGGAACCGCGCGAGACCTCGGGGTGGACGACGTCTTCGACCCGTGGCAGAACATCGACGGGGGGACGCGCTACCTGGGTGCGATGATCGACCGCTTTCCCGGTGATCTCCCGTTGGCGGTGGCCGCGTACAACGCGGGCCCGGAAGCGGTGAAGAAGCACAAGGGCGTGCCTCCTTTCGAAGAGACGCGAACCTACGTCCAACGGGTGCTGCGCCTGTACAAGAAGTACCATGCAGACTTCCGCAGATAGGTCGTCCACCGTGGTCGGAGACGTGTCCGAGAACTTCTGGAACCTTCCGAACGGAATCACGCTCCTGCGGATCGGGCTCACACCGTTTCTGCTCATGCTGCCGTGGTTCGAGGGCGCGACCTGGAGCGCGATCATGGGCTTCGGGTTCCTCGCCATATCGCTCACCGATCTGCTCGACGGCTACCTGGCGCGGCTGCACGGAACCGAGAGCCGGATCGGGAAGCTCCTGGACCCGCTCGCGGACAAGCTTCTGGTCATGACGGCGTTCGTGATGCTGGTGGCGGTCGACCGCATCCCGCCCTGGGCGCTGCCGCTGGTGATCGCGATCCTGGGCCGCGAGATCGCGGTCACCGCGCTGCGCGCGATGGCCAGCGCGGAGGGCATCGCCTTCGGCGCCGCACCCCTGGGCAAGTGGAAGACCGGCTTCCAGATCGCGGCGATCACGGCGCTTCTGGTTCACTTCCCGTTCCTGGGCCTGCCCGCCCAGGAGCTCGGGCTCGTTCTGCTGGTCGTCGCCACCGTGCTCACGGTCTGGTCGGGGTACGAGTATTTCTCGCTCTACCTGACCGGCCGCGTGCGCCCTTGACGATCCGGCGCGCCGACCGCATACAGTGCGCTGTCGAGCACGAGTAGCTCAGTTGGTAGAGCTCCACGTTGCCAACGTGGTTGTCGCCGGTTCGAGTCCGGTCTCGTGCTCCATCCCCCA
>CAZMKX010000046.1:6635-12190 GCA_964566375.1 uncultured Myxococcales bacterium | reverse complement strand
TCGCGACGGCGCCCGGCGTCGCGGGCCGGGACTGGGTCGAGCTCGGCCGGGTGCTCCGGCCGCACGGCCTGGACGGCGGCCTGCTGATCTCGCTGCATAGCGACGATCCGGGGAACCTGCTCGAGGCTCCGACCATTGCCCTGCGTGCCGCCCCGGGCACCATCCCGTTCCGCGTCGAGAGCGCCGAGTCCGTCGGCGCCGGACCCGGCGGCCGCGCCCGCCTTCGTCTCTTCCTGGAGGGCATCGACTCCCAGGAGCGCGCCATTCGCTGGCGCGACGCCGCGGTTCTCGTTCCGCCGAGCGCGCTGCGCGCCCTGCCCGAGGGCGAGTTCTACTGGCGCGACCTGATCGGACTCGACGCGCGAGACGCCGGTGGGGCGCTGCTCGGGACCGTCGCGGAGATCGTCGCTACCGGCGCCGCCGACGTCCTGGTCATCCAGCGACCGGGCCGGCGCGACCTGCTCCTGCCCGTCCTCGAGGGTCTGATCGTCCGGCTCGAGCGCGAGCGCCGCGAGGTCTGGCTGAATCCGCCCGCCGAGCTGGTCGCGGAGGCGGACCGATGAGCGCCGGACCGCGCATCGAGATCGTCACGCTCTTCCCGGACCTCGTGGAGCACTTCCTGAAAGGGTCCCTGTTGGGGCAGGCCCGCAAGGACGGCGTGCTCGACGTGGGCGTCACCGACCTGCGGGCCTACGCGACCGATCGCCACCACACGGTGGACGACGCTCCCTTCGGCGGCGGCGACGGAATGGTCCTGAAGTGCGAGCCGGTCGTGACCGCGGTCGAGGCCGTCGCGCGACCCGGCGCGCGCGTCTTCGCGCTGTGTCCCCGGGGGCGCCGCTTCGACCAGGCGTTGGCCCGCGAGCTCGCCCGAGAGACCCAGATCGTGCTGCTGTGCGGGCGCTACGCGGGCTTCGACGAGAGGATCTTCGCGCTGACGGGTGCGGAGCCGCTCTCGATCGGGGACTATGTGCTCGCAGGGGGGGAGCTGGCAGCCTTGGTCGTGACGGAAGCCGTGACCCGGCTCGTGCCGGGCGTGGTCGGGAACCCGGTCTCGCCCGAGGCGGACTCCTTCTCGGAAGGCCTGCTCGAGCATCCGTTGTACACGCGCCCGCGCGAATTCCGCGGGCTCGAAGCGCCCGAGGTCCTGCTCTCGGGCAATCACGCCGAAATCGAGCGCTGGCGCGCGCGGGAAGCCGAACGGCTGACGCGCGAGCGTCGGCCGGACTTGATCGAATCCAAGGGAGCGAAGCGATGAGACAGATCTCCGAGGTCGAGAACAAGAGCGCGAAGGAGCACCCCGAGTTCCGCGCGGGAGACACGGTGCGCGTGCACGTGCGGATCAAGGAAGGCGACAAGGAGCGCATCCAGGTCTTCGAGGGCGTGGTTCTGCAGAAGCGACGCGGAGGCGCCTCCTCGAGCTTCGTCGTGCGCAAGGTCTCGTACGGTGTCGGCGTGGAGCGCATCTTCCCGCTGCACTCGCCCACGATCGCCAAGATCGAGGTGAAGGCGCGCGGCCGCGTGCGGCGCGCGCGGCTCACGTACCTGCGCGACCTGTCCGGCAAGGCGGCCCGAATCCGCGAGCGCGACGCGTTCGCGACGCCGTCGGGCGTGGCCGCGAAGCCGGGCGCGAAGGAAGGGACGACTCCCGACGCATGAGGATCCACGGGATCCAGC
Source organism: uncultured Myxococcales bacterium (assembly GCA_964566375.1). Classification (GTDB taxonomy): domain Bacteria; phylum Myxococcota_A; class UBA9160; order SZUA-336; family SZUA-336; genus VGRW01. The sequence goes on along the minus strand of CAZMKX010000046.1, from coordinate 10,513 downwards.
TGCGCGGACTGACGGCGCCGGCCGGGGATCATCAGCTCGGCTTGGATCCCGGCTACACCGTTCTGCGTCTTCCGGATCCCGACTCCGCGCGTCGCCTGGTCGCACTCGCGCGTGCGTTGCTCCACCCGGAAAGCGAGCGCGCGGGACAGATCGACGTACACGGGCGCGCGGTGATCACGCTCGCGCTGCGCTCCGACGCGTGCCTGATCGCGGCCGACTTCGCGCGCGGCCGCGTGTCGCTCGGCCGGCACGAGGCGCGCGGCGGCGGCTACAAGGCGCTGTCGAGCGATCCGCACGAGATCGAGGAGTACCTGCTCGCGGTCGGGCTGCCGCCGGCCGCGGATTTCGACCGGCTGCACGTCTTCGGTGGCGGCGCATCGACATCGCCCGTCGGCGGTGGCGATCCGCTGCTTCCGGCGCGGCGACCGCAGCGCCCGATCCCGCCGGTCGTGCGCGCACCCGAGGAAAGCGCATCGCGCGTGGCCGAAGCGCGCGCGCGTCTGCTGGCGGAGCACGCGGAGCAGGTGCTCGCGCTCGCGCGCGAACGCGAACGGCTCGAGATCGCGCTCGAGCAGGCGCTCGCGGCCGCAGCCGCGGAGCGCGCGCGCGCGGACGAGCAGGTTCGTGCGCTGCGCGCGCTCGAGGAGGAGCTCGCCGGGCTCGAGCGCGAGCACAAGGTCACGCTCGTCGAGCTCGAGAAGTACGCGGGGCTCGCGGACGTGATCGAGGACTTCGACGCCCGCATCGCGCAGTTCCGCATGCTGACGGCGGAGCGCGACGAGGACCGCGCGGTGGTCGAGGAGCAGCGCCTCGACCTGCTCGCGGAGCGCGCGCGCCTGCGCCATGCGCCGCGCCGCCAGCTCCTGCCGATCGCGCTCGGGCTCGCGCTCGGCGCCGCGGGCGCGGGCGCGGGGGCCGTCGGCTATCCGATCGGCTATGCGCTCGCCGCTGCGGGCATCCTCGCGCTTCTGGTCGCGCTCGCGAGCTCGCGCATCGCGCGACTCAAGCTCGGCCGCGTCGAGACGCTGCTCGCGACGCTGCGCGTTCGCGAGCGGACCTCCGAGCGGCGCTTCGAGACCGAGGGGGCGCAGATTCGCGGAATCATGCTGGCGCTGGGCGTGGAGTCGCTCGAGGGCCTGTCGACGGCGGGCCGCGCCTTCGCGGACCTGCTGGAGCGCGCGGAGGCCGAGAAGCGCCGGATTGCCGAGCTCTCGCTCCGCCATCCGCCGGAGGCGCGATCTGACCTCGGCCGGCTCGAGCAGCTGCGCCGGGACGGCGAGGCGAGCCGCGCGGTCCGCGAGGCTCGCGACGCGCTGCTTGCGCTGCCTGAGACGATTCCCCTTCCCATCCTTCCGACGGAGCCCGAGCCGGGCCTCGAGCGCGACCCGGGCGTGCCCGCCGAGGCGGACACCGCGGTCGACCTCGACGAGAAGCCAGACGAGGAGCCGGAGCCGGCGGACGACGTCAGCGGTCCGGAGCTGCTCGTCGCGGCCGCGGCGCGCGTGCTCGGGCGCAGTGACTCGGAGGTGCGCGCGCGGCTCGGACCGGTCCTGCCGGTGTACCTGCGCGCCCTCTCCGGCGGCGCGTTCACGAACGGCCGCGCGGCGGACGGAGGGGCCTGGCTTCTGCGCGGCGCCGGCCGCGAGGAGCAGGCCTTCGCGAGCCTTCCGGATCGCGAACGGGCGCTCGTCCGACTCGCCGTGCAGCTCGCGTTGCTCGAAGCACTGGCGGGGGATCGCCGCGTCCCTCTTCTCGTCGGCCCCGATCTCCCGGCGCGCGGCGAGGCCGAGCAGCGCGCGCTCGCTCGAGCGTTCAAGCGCCTGTCCTCGGTCGTCCAGGTCATCCAGGTCGCGACCTCGTCCGAGCCGTGGGCCGAGCACGCGGGAAAGAGCTTCGCCCTCTAGAAGCGGTCCGCCGTGAACGCGTCGCGCAGGTGCTCGAGCATCGGGGGCGTCCGGCCCGCGTCGATCGCGATCACGTCGAAGCGGACGCGCGCGTGGCGCGGCAGCCCTCCGCGCGCGAGCAGCTCGGCGGCCGCGCGCGCGATGCGCTGCTGCTTGCGAACGTCGACCGACTCCGCGGCGGAGCCGAAGCGCCCGCTCGTGCGCAGCCGAACCTCGACGAAGACCAGCGTGCCGCGGTCGAGCGCGACCAGATCGAGCTCCGCGTGCCGAAGGTGTACGTTGCGCGCGATGATCCGGAAGCCTTGCTGCTCGAGATGGCGCGACGCGAGCGCCTCACCGTGTGCGCCACGCGCGCGCGTGTGGCTGCGGCCCTTCCCCGAAGGACGATCGGACATGTGCGTGCCTCGTCTGCGGGGTGAGGCGCCGTGACGGTATCCGAGCCGCGCGGGACGGTCTACGTCGTCGCCACGCCGATCGGGAATCTCGAGGACCTGTCGCCGCGCGCTCAGCGCGTGCTGCAAGCGGTCTCGCGGATCGCGTGCGAGGACACGCGCCACACGGCTCTGCTCTGCCAGCGCTACGAGATCGCGACGCCACGGGTCTCGCTGCACGCGCACAACGAGGCGAAGCGCGTGCCCGAGCTGCTCGAGCGGCTCGCGGCGGGCGAGTCGATCGCGCTGGTCTCCGACGCCGGCACGCCGCTGGTCTCGGATCCCGGAGAGCGCCTGGTCGCCGCCGCCCTCGAGGCGGGCTACGCCGTCGTGCCGGTGCCCGGGCCGTCGGCGGTGCTCGCAGCGCTGGTTTCGAGCGGCTTCGCAACGCGCGCGTTCGCGTTCGCCGGGTTCCTGCCGCGCAAGGGTGCCCAGCGCGCGCGAACGCTCGCGGCGCTCGCCGCCTTTCCCGGCACGCTCGTGCTCTTCGAGGCGCCGAACCGCGCCGCGGCGACGCTCGCCGACCTCCACCGGTCGCTCGGCCCGCGCCGCGTGGCGCTGGCGCGCGAGCTGACCAAGCGTCACGAAACGGTGTTGCGCGGTCGGCTCGGCGAGCTCGCGCTCGAGGAGCTCCGGGGCGAGCTCACGATCGTCGTCGAAGGGCCGGCGGGCGACGCGATCGAGGCGCCCGATCCCGCCGACCTCGACGCAGCCGCGGACCGGCTTCTCGACGACGGGCTGTCCCCGCGCGATGCCGCGCGACGCCTGGCCGGGGAGCAGCGCGTGTCGCGCTCCGAGGCCTACGCGCGCGTGCTCGCGCGCGCCGCGAAGCGCCGCTGAGCGGCGCTCAGGCGCCGGGTCCCTCCGCGATCAGGCGGCGCGTCTCGGCCTCGTCGACCACGCGCACGCCGAGCTCGTGCGCTTTCTCGAGCTTCGAGCCGGCGTTCTCGCCCGCGAGCAGGAAGTGCGTCTTCTTCGAGACCGAGTCCGTCACCTTCGCGCCCGCCGCTTCCAGGCGCGCCTTCCACGTCGCGCGGGGCTCCGCGAGCGTGCCGGTGATGACGAACGTGCGCCCGGCGAGGGTCGTGCTCTGCGCGTGCTCGAGCGCGGGTCCGCTCGCGATCCGCAGCACGCCGCGCAGACGGTCGAACTCGGCGCGGTTCTCGGGATCGTCGAGCCAGAGCCGCACCGAGCGCGCGATCGTCGGGCCGATCTCGTCGACGGTCTCGAGCTCGTCGGTGCTCGCGGTCGCCAGCCGATCCAGGTCGGGGAACGCGCGTCCGAGCACCTCCGCCACGCGCTCGCCGACGTGCCGGATCCCGAGCGCGTAGAGGAAGCGTCCGGCGGGAACGTCGCGCGCGCGCTCGAGCGCCTCGACCAGGTTCTGCGCGGACTTCTCGCCCATGCGCTCGAGCTCGGCGAGCGGCCCGGCCTCGAGCGTGAACAGGTCCGAGGGCCGCCTCACGAGGCCGGCCTCGATCAGCAGGTCCACGATCTTCTCGCCCAGGCCGTCGACGTCGAGCGCGCCGCGGCTGGCGAAGTG
>CAZMKX010000046.1:0-6535 GCA_964566375.1 uncultured Myxococcales bacterium | reverse complement strand
CTCGTAGACGAGCTCGACCGCGACGCCGTCGTACTTCGGCTCCGCGGTGTAGGCGAGCGCCTCGCTCGCGCCGAGGTAGCGGCGCACGCGCGCGTCGAAGGCGAGCAGCTCCTCGGCGCTCATCGCGTTGTCGAGCGAGAGCATCGGAATCGCGTGCTCGACCGAGCGGAAGCCCTCGGCCGGGGCGCCGCCCACGCGCTGCGTGGGCGAATCGGGGGTCACCCACTCGGGGTGGCGGGCTTCGATCTCGAGCGCCTCGCGGAACAGCCGGTCGTACTCGGCGTCCGAGATCTGCGGCGCGTCGAGCACGTGGTAGAGGCGATTGTGGAGCGCGAGCTGCTCGCGGAGCTCGTGCAAGCGCGATTGCTCGGTCGACTGGGCATGCGCCACCGCGGCCATCATGCCCAGCACCCGACACGCGCGCCAGCGGGCGACTCCCCCGCCTCCACGGGCGGATCCGGAGAGTAGAAAAGGTTCACTCTTGGGTAAGCTGACGGCCCAAACTGCCGAAGAGGAGCGAGATGACGCCTTCGAATCCACCTCTCTCTTCGGAAGAAATCCCCGCGCTACTGGACGCTCTCGACCGCGGGCTTCTGCGCGTGGCCGGGGAGCGCGTGAGCTCGGCCAACGCCGCCTTGGGCCGCATGGCCGGCCTGCCCGCAACCGAGCTTGCGGGCCGCGCGCTCGACGAGCTCTTCGTCGACGCGGACGAGCGACCGCTTCGGGCCCTCGAGGCCGGGGACGGACTCTCGCTACGCGATCTGCAGGGACGGCTTCGGCCGATCTCGCTGCGGCGGGTGTCGGACACGCTCTGGCTCGTGCTCGACCGCGAACGCGAGAGTCGGCTCGAGCGCGAGGTATGGCGGCTGGCGCGCGAGAAACGGGACATCGCGGCACTCGCCGACGAGCCGCTGCGCGGCGAACAGATCGGCATGATCGAGCACGAGATCCGCACCGCGGTGACGGCGGTGCGCGGCTACCTGCGCTGGCTGGGCGGCGAGCGGGACCGTCTGCTCGATCCCGAGCACTGGAGCTTCGTGCGTGAGGCGCGCCGCGCGATCGAGCGCGTCGCCCCGCTGCTCGACAACCTGCTCGAGCTCGCGCGTGCAGGCGAAGCGTTGCCGAGCACGCGCAAGCCCCTGCGGCTGCACGAGGTGATCGAGCTGGCGGTGCGCACCGCGAAGCCGCTGCTGGCGGAGCGCGGGGTGAAGATCGAGAGCGATCTCGGCGCCCACCCCGACGATCTCGTCGGGGATCCGGAGCGGCTCGAGCAGGTCTTCGTGAACCTGCTCGCGAACGCGGCCGCGTTCTCGCCCGAGGGCGGGAGCGTGCGAATCGCCACCGAGCTCGCCGAGCTCGAGACGGGCGAGGTCGTCCAGGTCGCCTTCGCGGATCAAGGGCCCGGCGTCGCGCCGGACGACGTCGAGCGCATCTTCGCGCCGTTCGTCCAGGGGCATCGCTCGCTCGGGGTGGCCTCGGGCGGAGTGGGCCTGGGCCTCGCCATCTGCCGACGCATCGTCGCTGCACACGGGGGCCGGATCGAAGCGGTGCCTGCGCTCGGCTACGGGCTGTTCCGCGTCACGCTTCCGGCCGTGAAGTAGGGGAGGGAGCGAGATGACCCGACCCGGAACGCCGCGCACGGTTCCCCAGCGCAAGCAGATCCTCGTCGTCGACGACGCCGAGGTGATTCGCACGTACCTGAAGAATCTCCTGCCCATGAAGGGCTACGACGTGCTCGTGGCCGAGGACGGGCTGAAGGCGATGACGCTCCTGAACGAGGGGGCGCGCCCGGACGTGGTGGTCCTCGACGTGATGATGCCTGGTATCGACGGCATCGAGACGCTGCGCCGGATCAAGCAGCTCCTGCCGGACGTGCCCGTGATCATGCTCTCGGTCGTGGGCAAGGCGGGGACCGTCGTGGACGCGATGAACCTCGGCGCCGCCGACTACATCAACAAGCCGTTCGAGGAGGAGGAGCTCGAGATCGCGCTCCGCAAGGTGCTCGAGATCGAGAACCTGAAAGGCGATCGCGACGACCTGCGCGACCGTCTGCGCGTTCACGAGGCGCGCGAGCGGACCAGTTTCCTGTGGGCGTCCGAGAAGATGACGCGCATCCGTGACATTCTCGAGCAGGTTTCCGACGCGGACGTCACGATCCTCATCCACGGCGAGAGCGGCGTGGGCAAGGAGGTGGTCGCGCGCACCACGCACGAGCTCTCGACGCGCCGCGAGCAGCGCTTCGTGAAGGTGAACTGCGCGGCGCTGCCCGAGGAGCTGCTCGAGAGCGAGCTGTTCGGCTACGAGCGCGGTGCGTTCACCGGCGCCTCGTCGCGCAAGGCCGGAAAGTTCGAGGTCGCGAGCGGCGGAACCATGTTCCTCGACGAGATCGGGGAGATGAGCCCGAAGCTGCAAGCGAAGCTATTGCAGGTCTTGCAAGACGGGGAGTTCTCGCGGCTGGGCGGCGATGTGGACGTTCGCGTGGACGTGCGAGTCCTCGCGGCCACGAATCGGAACCTGGAAGAGATGGTTCGCAAAGGGACGTTCCGCGAGGACCTCTACTATCGCCTGAACGTCGTGAACGTCTGCGTCCCGCCCCTGCGCGAGCGCAAGGAAGAGATTCCCGTCCTGGTCGAGCACTTCCTGCAGATGTACAGCGCGAAGTATGGGCGGCAGCTCAACGCCATCTCCGACCGGCTGATGAGGGGCTTCGTCGCCTACGGCTGGCCGGGCAACGTCCGCGAGCTCGAGAACATGTTGAAGCGCATCGTCGTCCTACAGAGCGAGGATGCGATCGCGGACGAGATCTTCGGAGCGCCGCCGGCGAGCGCGCGAGCGGAGTCGAGCGCCTTGGAGGCGCACGAGCCGGCGGGCGGCGACGTCGCTGCCGAGCAAGGCTCCTTGCGCGACATCGGTCGGCGGGCGGCCCGAGATGCCGAGCGCGAGGCGCTCAAGCGGGTCCTCTTCCAGACCAACTGGAACCGGAAGAAGGCCGCCCGGATCCTGGAGGTCTCGTACAAGACGCTGCTGCAGAAGATCAAGGAGTGCGGGCTGGGCGAATGAGCCGCCGGCCGCGTCTCCTCTTCCTGAGTCACGTGCGCTTCCAGTAATATGTAGCCATCTTCCCATTGCCCCCCCAACCGGGCGCTCCGGGCCTCCAGGCCATTGGCACGCTTGTGGCAGTACGGCCGCCCGAGCCGCTCCCGGTCTGATCGTCGGGGGGGCCGTTTGTCTCGACCCATGCGAGCGCGATCCGCGCTTGGGAGAGAGGATCTGAGATGGCCGCCAGGGACATGCGCAACGAAGCCGGGCTCAGCATCGGTGACATCTACGGAGTCATCCGGCGCCGACGTCTCTGGTTCCTGATCCCGACCGCCCTCGGCGTGGTACTCGCCCTGGGGCTCGCCCTGGCGCTGCCCGCGGAGTACGAGGCCGTCGCGACCGTCACCGTGGAGCCCCCCGTCATCCCGGACGAGCTCGCGCAGAACACGATCGCCGCCGATACCGAGACGCGCTTCGAGAACTTGAAGCTGCAGCTCCTCGCTCGCGACAGCCTCTCGAGCATCATCACCGACTTCAAGCTCTTCGAGGGAGCGGACACCGCGCGCGAGGAGCAGGTCGAAGAGCTGCGCGAGAGAATCGCGATCTCGCCGCTGCCGCCCGCGATCATCGATCCGCGCAAGCCGGTCGAGCTGAACTCCTTCGAGATCAGCTTCCGGTACTCCAATCCGAAGATCGCCGCCGAAGTCGCCAATCGCCTCGCGCGCGACTTCATCTCGGCGAACCTGCGCGACCGCACGAGCCTGGCCGAGGGCACGATGGAGTTCTTCGACCAGCAGCTCCAGAAGGCGCGAGCCGATCTCGCCGACGTCGCGCGTCAGATCACGGATTACAAGGAGAACTTCCAGGGCGAGCTTCCGGAGCAGCTGCTGCTGAACCGCGACCGACTGGAGCGCAACCGCATGGACCTGGCCGCCACCGAGGCGAAGCTCGAGGCCGCGCGCGACCAGGTTCGCCTGCTCACGGTGCAGATCCAGGAGATGCGGGTCGCGACGCAGTCGGACCAGAGCGACCCGAGCCTGCGCATGCGCGTGCTCGAGCTCGAGCTCAATAAGCTGCTGTCTACCGGCAAGACCGAGAAGCACCCCGACGTCGTACAGCTGCGGGCGGAGATGTCGCAGCTCGAGACGATGATCGCGTCTCGAGACGAGGAGCCGGTGGCGGCGTCGCGCGAGGAGATGGCGATGCGCGACAAGCTGCGCGACTACGAGGTCGACGGAAAGGTGCTCGCCGGAGAGGTGGAGCGCTTGAAGGCCGACATCGCGGAGTACGAGCAGCGCATCGAGAACACGCCGCGCCGCGCGGCCGAGCTCGACCACCTCGACCAGCAGTACAAGAACCTGAACGAGGCGATCCGAACGCTTCAGCTGAAGCAGGTCGAGGCGGAGATCGGCAAGACGATCGAGACGAACAACAAGGGCGAGCGCTTCCGGGTGGTGGAGTCGGCGGAGATCCCGACCTCGCCGATCAGCCCGAACCGGCCCGTCTGGTTCATCGCCGGCACCCTGCTCGGCATGATGCTGGGTCTGGGGCTCCTCGTCGTCCGCGAGATGAGCGACCGCAGCTTCCACAGCGTGATGGACGTGCAGAACTCGCTCGGGCTTCCGGTGCTCGCGGCCGTGCCCGAAGTGAAGGGCGCGGTGCGCGCGCTGCGACGCTTCCGGATTCCGCGTCTCGGGGCCGCGCGTGTATAACGCCTACTTCGGCTTCGACGCGGATCCGTTCCGCGTGAACCCCGATCCACGCTTCCTCTACATGTCGGAGGGGCACGCGGAGGCGCTCGCCACGCTGGTCTACGCGGTGCAGGAGCGGAAGGGCTTCATCACCCTGACGGGCGAGGTCGGCACCGGCAAGACCACGATCCTGAACGCGCTGCTCGAGAAGCTCCCCGGGACGGTGCAGACCGCGTACATCTTCAACACCGCGCTCGAAGTCGAGGACCTCTTCGCGACGCTGCTCGAGGAGCTCGAGCTGCCGCCCGTCGAGCCGTTCCGCAAGAGCGCCGCCCTCTCGCGCCTGAACCACCATCTGATCGAGCGGCTCCAGAACGGCCAGCAGACGCTGCTGATCGTGGACGAGGCGCAGAATCTCTCGGCGGCGATGCTGGAAGAGATCCGCATGCTCTCGAACCTCGAGACGCCGCAGTCGAAGCTGCTGCAGATCATGCTCGTCGGCCAGCCCGAGCTGGCCGAGAAGCTCGCGCAGCCGCAGCTCCGCCAGCTCCGCCAGCGCGTCGAGCTAGGCCACTCGATCCGATCGCTTCACGCGCAGGAGACCGCCTCCTACATGCGCGAGCGCCAGGTCGTCGCCGGTCATCCGCGCGGGGACGTGTTCACCGCCGCGGCCGAGCGCTCGGTCTACCGCTTCTCGCGCGGAATCCCGCGCGTCATCAACGTGCTCTGCGACAACGCGCTGATCGTCGGCTTCTCGCGCCAGTCGCAGCGCATCTCGGCTCAGATGGTCGAAGACGCGGCACGCGATCTCGGTCTCGAGGGCGATCCCGCGGCGGGGCAGTTCGCACGCGAGCGCGTGACCGAAGCGCGCACGGCTCGACCCGGTTTCCTGCGGCGGCTCTGGCGGCGGCGCGCTTCCGCGCCCGGCGCCGAGCTCTAGTCGACGGAGGTTCGCTCATGGGCAAGATTCACGATGCGCTTCAAAAGGCCGAGCAGATGCGCCGAGGCGCATCCGCCGAGGCCGAGGCTCCGGCCGCTTCGATCGAGACGGCCGCTCCGCGACCGCCCGAAGCGAAGCCCGGCTGGCTCGCGCGCCGCAAGAAGGCCGCGCGGACGAAGCCCGCTGCAAAGCGAAACGCCGCGATCTCCGCCGGCGAGGCGACGCTCTCCGAGGAGTACCGCACCCTTCGCGCGCGCATCCAGTCGCTGCGCCGCACGCGCGAGCTGCGCAGCATCGTGATCACCTCGACGCGACCGAGCGAGGGCAAGACCACGACGGCGGCGAACCTGGCGCTGAGCTTCGGCCTCGAGCGCGAGGGCGCGACCTGCCTGATCGACGCAGATCTGCGTACGCCGCGGGTGCACCAGGCGTTTCCCTTCGCGGCAAAGGTGGGTCTCGCGGAGGTGCTCGAGGGCGATGCCAAGCTCGACGAGGCGCTGGTCGCGGTGCCCGACACGCGTCTCATGGTCCTGTCGGTGCGCGCCATGCCTACCCAGCCGTCGGAGCTGCTCGCCTCGCGCGCGATGGCCGACCTGATCGCGGAGCTCCATACGCGCTTCCACACGGTGATCGTCGACGCCCCGCCCGTGCTCGGCCTTCCCGACACCGTGATTCTCGTCGACCTGTGCGACGCGGCCCTCTTCGTCGTCGGCGCCGGACACGCGCCGCGCGACGAGGTCGAGTCCGCGCTCGAACGTCTCGACGCGAGCAAGGTCCTGGGCGTCGTGCTCAATCGCTGCGACAGCGGCGAGGTTCCGTACGCCGGCGCCTACGGCTACGGAAAGAGCTGACGGCGGATCTCCGG
>CAZMKX010000045.1:0-12286 GCA_964566375.1 uncultured Myxococcales bacterium | reverse complement strand
GCACGGCCCCGTGTCGCCCATCTGCCAGAAGTTCTCGCTGTCGCCGAGCCGGAAGATGCGCTTCGCCTCGAGGCCGATGCCTTCGTGCCAGAGACCGTAGGCCTCGTGGTCGTCCTTGTGGACCGAGACGACGAGGTCGTTCGGATCGAGCCCGTACACGCGCGTGAGCAGATCCCAGGCGAAGTCGATCGCCTGCTTCTTGAAGTAGTCGCCGAACGAGAAGTTCCCGAGCATCTCGAAGAACGTCTGGTGGCTCGGCGAGCGGCCGACCTCTTCGAGGTCGTTGTGCTTGCCGGAGACCCGCATGCACTTCTGCGACGAAGCCGCCCGGACGTACTCGCGCTTCTCCTCTCCGGTGAAGAGGCGCTTGAAGGGCACCATGCCCGCGTTCGCGAACATCAGTGTGGCGTCGCCCTGCGGCACCAGCGATCCCGACGCCACCACCGTGTGGCCGCGCTCGGCAAAGTAGTCGAGGAAGGCCCTGCGGATCTCGTTCCCGGTCATGCCGGCCATGGTACCAATCAGTAGCGGAAGTCGCAGACACCCTCGGAGCCGAAGTACGCCTGCGAGATCTCCCGGCACTGCGCGGGATTGCGCGAGCCGCACAGCGCCCGGCAGTCGTCCGCGACGGCCTCCCGTCCCGGCGGCCGAACGCCGAGCGGGCTCGTGAAGGGCTCACCGTCGATGTCGTAGAAGACGTGTCCGACGTCCTGCCAGTCGGGGTGCAGGACGTGCATCCCGTATCGCAGCCGCTCGCCCGCGTTCACCAGGACCCGCTGCTCCGGGAAGCCGATCTCGTAGCTTCCGTCCGCCCGGCTTCGCGCGTTCCCCAGCGGCTCGATCGGCGACCCCTCGATCCCGACGGGCACCGACAGGTAGAGGTCGACGAACGCACCTTCGATCGGTGCCCCGTCCCTGGTGACGACCGTGCCTGTGACTCGCCCTGCGGGAACGGTCACCGTCTGACAAGCGAGGCACCCCGCGACGGCGAGATTGAGAACGAGACGTCTCATGGGTAGTGACTGTGCGGGCTGTGACGCGCCGATCCCAGTAGCGGAATGAATAGGGCGGATGCGACCGCGCGCATCGGGATCAGGCCTGGTGCGAGCCAGCCGCCGTTGAAGTTCCCGCCCACGAAGGTCGGGACCGGATCGTTCGCGCGGGCGGCGTAGCCGAACGGACCGGGGCTGGCGCCGGCCACCGACAAGGCGAAGCGATAGGCGGGCGTCGACGTCGCGGCGCCGAAGAAGTCGACCCGCAGATTCGAGCGGCCCCCGCCCGCGAGTCGGAGTCCCCAGAAGGCGGTCAGTGCTCCCTGGCTGTGCGCGATCAGGTGAGCGGGCGCCGTCAGCCCCGCGAGTACTTCCGCAAGCTGCCGGCTCGCGCGCGACGGAAGGAACTTCAACAGCGCGGACTCGACGGTGTCCGAGACCAGATTCTCCTCGGCGCCGTAGAGCAGGATGAACGGCTGATCGCCGAAGGCCCTCGCTCCGTTGTCGATCGCGTCGTCGAGATCGTTGAGCTGTCCGTTCACGAACAGATTTCCGCCGCCGATCGGCATCGTGCGGCGCGTTACGAGCGGACGCTGTCCTGTCGCTCGCGGAGTCACGTCGTAGATCTCGAGCTCCTGCGTCGCGAACTGTCTCACGCCCATGACGATGTTCTGCAGGATACCGCCCGGCGTGCGCTCGTCGGGCAGGATTCCGCCCGGCAGCGCGTCGGGTAGAGCGCGTCGGACGGCGCTCCAGGCGAGACTCGCGGCGGCGATGGCTCCCGCGCCTGCCCAGCGCGCACCGCTCGAGATCCGGGCGCCCAACCAGGAGACGCCGGCCCACGCCGCCGTCGCACCGAAGCGGACGCCTCCCCAGGCGGACGACATGAAAGAGCTCACGGCCGAGAAGCCGTTTCCGAAAGCACCCGCGATCGCGTGGAGTGCGCCGCCGAATCCGTCGAAGGCGGATTCCGACGACTGCGCCCCGCTCGAGACCGGCGGCTCGAGGAGGAAGCCCGTCGGATCGACGAACGTCAGCGGGTTGTTGCGCACGTAGGCGTATCGATTCAGCGCCTGCAGGTCCTGCGGCGCAGCGACGAGCGGGTCGGGTGACAGGAATCGGCCGAGCTCAGGGTCGTAGACGCGACCTCGCATGTGCACGCTGCGCGAGCGAGGAAGCGGGACGTGCCCCGTGTAGCCGCGCGCGAGCGCCCAGCGGGGCGCGACGCTCCTGCCGTGCACGTCGTAGTCGTGGCGCTCGACGATCGCGGCCGCGGCGTCGGTGACCGCATCGATCGACTCGAGATGGTCGCGGTGGACGAAGCGATTCTCGGCCGGCGCGCCGGGCTTCAAGACGCGCACCGCCACGAGCGCGCCCTCGGCGTGGATCAAGTGGCGGCTCTCCGTCGCGCGGGCCACCAGATCCGTGGCTTGCTCGAACACGTCTCCGATCTGGAGGGTGTACGAGGCGTGGCTCGAGGCGGCGGTCGGAATCTCGAGACGCGAGAGGAGCGCGCCCTCCGGAGCGTAGCTCAGGAACTCCCAGCCGCCGTCGGGGCCGGGCGTCGTGATCCCCACCGGCTGGTTTCGCGCCGACCAGAGCCACGCCTTGCCGCGACCATCGGCCAGCATGTTTCCGTTCTCGTCGTAGGTGAACGAGCGCGCGTCGAGATCGACGCTGCGCACGGCGTGGGGCCGGAGCTCCTGCGGCGACGGATAGGCGTAGGCGCCCACGCCCGTCTTGTAGACGAGGTTTCCCGCGGCGTCATAGGCGAACGACTCCGTGCCGGCGTCCGCGCGCGTCGCGGCCTCGAGCCGGTCGAGCGGGTCGTAGCTCAGGGCTTCGAACCGGTTCCGGTTCCAGTCCTCGCGCGCGTCGAGGTTTCCCACCGCGTCCCAGCCATAGTGAAGTGACTGAACGGAGGTGTCGCCGCCAACGCCCGCCAGGAGCGCGGTGAGACGTCCGTTTCGCGGATCACGGATGCGTTCGGTCAGGACGCCGTTCCCGAGCCGCTCTCGCTCGACCTGACCGTCCGCGGCGCGCGCCTCCGCGCGCCAGTAGACCGATCCGTCGGCGGCATCGCGAACGCTCTCGAGGTAGCCCGTTGCGGTGTAGTCGTTGCGGATCGCGAATCCTGTCGGGTAACGAAGCGTGGCCTGACGGCCGAGCGCGTCGTAGCTCTGTTCGAGACCGAAGCTCGTGGCCCCGACGCGCGTGACGGTGCGGACCGGCCGGCCGAACGCGTCGTATTCGTGCTCGCGCGCGAAGCCCGCGGGCGACGTCTCGACACGCGCGAGCTGTCCGACCCCGTTCGCCGCGCTGTCCCAGACCCACCGCACCGTCGGCCCGCCGCCCTCGCGTCGGATTGGCCGACCGAGCCGGTCCCAGGCGTAGAGCGTCAGCACCCCGCGCGCGTCGAGCTGCGCGACGCGCTGACCGAGCGCGTCGTAGGCAAACGCCCAAGCGCCCAGGTCCGGGTCGTCGATGCCGATCTGGCGTCCGAGGGCGTCGTACTCGAAGCGAGTCTCGGTGCCTCGCGGGTCGCGTACGAGCGCAGGGTTGCCGAAGGCGTCGGCCGCGAAGCTCGTGCGCGCGCCGAGCGCGTCGATCGACTCCACGAGCTCTCCGCGCGCGTTGAGGATCTCCGTACGCGTGTGCCCGCGGGCGTCGGTGGTGGTCATGCTTCGCGCGCTGCGGCCCCAGCGCGTCTCCGAGCCGTCCGGATCGACCCTGCGCGTGACGCGGTCGAGCGCATCCCGCTGCCACGTCGCGAGGTGCGCACCTTCGCCGGCGTAGAACGGACGGCTGCGCGACGTGAGATTCCCGCGCACGTCGTAGGAGCTGTCGACGCGGACCGCGCGGCCGTCGAACCCCACGACCTCGGCGCGGAGCTCTCGCCCGGCACCGTCCAGGTACCGGGTCGACGTCGGTGCGCCGGGCGTCTCCGTGCGAACGGCGAGCGCCGCACCGGCAGGGCACCCCGCCGCGCAGGCGCCGCGCGTCGTCGTGGTCGTGACACCGTCGGGCCGCGTCGTCGAGGTCAGGCGGCCGAGCGCGTCGTAACCGATTCTCGTGGGCGGGATCGAGAAGTCGGGGCCGAGCCGCGAGATCGGCGCGCCGGATCGCGCATCCGTGATCTGCGATCGCGCCTGTCCGACGGCGTCGAGCGTCACGTCCGCGAAGCGCCCGCGCGACTCGAAGAGCCAGGCCGACGTGCGCGGCTCGAAATCGGGCCCGCGAATCGACTGCGACACGACGTTTCCGAAGAGATCGCGCACCAGGTCCGTCTCGACCCGGACTCCGGGCCGATCGGGCTCGCTGACGTTCCGGATCAGGAGCCCCCGGTCGGGTTCGTGCGAGAACTCCTCGATGCGCGTCTGCGCGGCGAACCCGGGCGCACTGGCGACGGTCTCCACGCGCTCCGGCAGTCCCAGGATCCAGCGCTCGGGATCGTTGCGGAAGGAGGTACGCGTGTGCCGCGTGTAGCCCTCCCCCCAGTCGATCCGCTGCTCGCGCGCGTTTCCGAACTCGTCGAAGAGGCGGGTCGTGCGAACGACGCCAATCGGCGCGCCATCGAGCTCGTAGCGCTCGACGGTCGTCTCGTCCTCGGCGATCACCGCAACGCCTTCGGCGGCGCCCGGAGCCGACACGTAGTGGTGTCGCGTGCGCGCGATCACCCTTCGACCCGCGCCCGCGCGGTGCTCCCGCTCTTCGACGTCGACCAAGCCGTGGAGCGGCCAGTCCTGGCGCGCCCGGATGGTGGTGGCGATCCCGCTGCTCTCGTCCTCGGTCTCGCGCCACGCGAAGCCGAGCTCCGCGCGCCGGCGCAGGTCGACCCGGAGGCCGCCGTAGCGAAGCCGGCTCCAGCGCAGCGCCGCCGCATTCGCGCCGACGGCGAAGCGGCGCACGACCGGACGCGCATCGGTGACGCGCTGCTCGGGAAAGGTCGCGGGTGCGCCGCGTTCGTAGACGCTCCCGTCGCTGAGCGGCGCGTACTCGATCGCGATCGCCGCGCCGAGCCCGTCGGTGATCGAAACGATGCGGTCGCCCGGCGGTGCGTCTGCGAGGTGGCTCTCTGCGCTCAGCGACGACGTCCGGTACGCCTTCACGAAATCGGCCCGGCCGTCTCCGTCCAGATCGGCGAACGTCGCCTTCTGCTTCGGCGTGTCGTTCGAGTAGCTCCAGACCTCCTCCGGCGGATCGTACTCGGGCGACGTCTGGGGCGCGCCCGGAAAGCCCTCGCCGGTGTTGAGCCACGTGTCGCGCCACCGGACTCCGCTGCTCGCGACGTACGCGCGCACCAGATCCGGCAGGCCGTCGCCGTTCGCGTCGACGAGCTGCGCGGTCTGAAGCGTCTTTCCGTTCTCGTAGTTCCACAGGAACGCGGGCAGATCCCAGTCGGTCGCGCGCCGCCATCCGGTGCCGGTGTTGAGCCAGGTCTCCACGTTCTCGCTGCCCGAGCTGCCCTTGTACGCGACGACGAAATCGGCGAGACCGTCGCCGTTCACGTCCACGAGCTCGCCTTCCTGGCGCGGCGCCTGATGCTCGTAGTCCCAGATCACGCCGGGAAGTCGCCAAGCCGGCGCCGGACCGGTGAAGCCGGCTCCCGTGTTGATCCACACTTCCTGGTGTTTGCCGCTCTCGGCGTCGTCAAATGCCTGCACGAGCTCGGGCAGCCCGTCGCCGTTCAGGTCGTGCAGAATCGACTGCGTCTGGTGCTCGCCGCCTTTGTAGCTGAAGAGCCGGACGGGCGTGGCCCAGCGGACGTCGGGCGCGCCGAATCCGGCGCCGGTGTTGAGCCGCGTCTCGCGCACCTCGTTCCCCAGCGCGCTCTCGAAGGAGCGCACGAAATCCGGCAGGCCGTCGCCGTTCACGTCGGCAAGCACCGCGGTCTGCTGGGGTCGATCGTCCTTGTAGTCCCAGATGAAGCCGGGCGTCGCCCAGACCGCCGTCGGCGTCGACTCCCAGCGATCGCCGAGGTTGCGGTGGGTCGCGATCTCGAGCGAATCCGCGCCGCTGCGGAACGAGCGCACGTACTCGGGCAGGCCGTCGCCGTCGAGGTCGATGATCTGAGCGTGGGGGAAGCCAAGCGTCGCGCTGAACAGGTCGCCGGGCGGGCGGAAACCGGGGGCGCTCGCGAATCCCGAACCGGTGTTGAGCCAGCCGGTGCGCGACTGCGTGCTGCTCCCACCGTGAACGAGGTCGACCCGACCGTCGGCGTCCAGATCCGCGAGCACGCCCTCCTGGCGAGTCTCGCGCCAGAGCTGGCGGGGCAAGCTCCAGCCCGCCCCGCGAGTCCAGCCAGGCGTCCCGTCGAGCCAGGCGAAGCGCGTCGGTGGCAGGCACTCGCCTCGCAGACCGCAGACCGTGAGCGACGCGAGCCGTGAGCGCCCCGTCGATGGGCCGAGACCGTAGCTCAGCCGGTACTCGCGCACGCGCTCGTCCTCGAGCCAGGTCTCGATGCTGGCGAGGCGGTAGCCGCTCGAGACCTTCGAGCCGGCGACGAACCCGGATTCGGGGTCGGGGCGCGGCAGCCACAGAAAGCGCACCGACGCGTTCGCCGGCATGCCCACCCGCGCGTTCTCGGTGTAGTCCGCGCGCGCGAGCAGGTACTCTCCCGCGGCGGAATCTTCGAGATACGAGAAGCGAACGGCGTTGCCCGAGCGATCCTCCGTTCTCGCGAGCGCCCAGACGCGCGCGGCACTTCGCCCCTGCGCCTCGACCCGCGAGTCGGGAGTCGAGCCGTAGAAGCGGACGATGCCGTCGCGGCCGGTGGCTTCGAACGCGATCGGCCCCGTTCCGCGGGCGACGATCCGCGTCCAGGACTCGCGCTCGGTGCGGTACTCCGAGCCGTCCGCGCCGTGAGTACCGCGCACGAGCACGAGCCGCTGCCCATCGAGACAGAAGGCGTCCGCCGCGTCGAACGCGACGGCCCGGATGAACCCGTCGCGGGCGAGATCCGAGTCGCAGCGCGTGATGGCCGAGGTGCCCGCGAGCGCGAAGCCCGCCCCGAGCGGGCCGTTCCCCTGCTGGCTGTCGTAGACGAGCGCGAAAGCCGGCTCCATGCCCGCGGTTCCGGGCGGCACGACGATCGGAACCACCCAGGTGGCTGCGCCGCGCTCGTTGACTCCGAACTCTGCGTCGATGCGTCCCGCGAGCTGAGCGCGCGCGCCACCCGGACCCGGCACGAGGACGTGAACGAGCAGCAACGCGATGAGCACCGGCATGGCAGATCTCCGTCGGATTCACGGGACCTGGTGTTTCGAGAAGCCGGGGTGGGCTCGCGGACCTCGGCGAGAATCGCGCCGATTCAGCCGCTCGTCAAGATCGAGTCAGTGACTCGTCGAAGCGACTCAGAAGCGGTCGATCTTGAGATCGTCGGGATCCTCGTTCAGCTCGATCTCCTTGTCGGACTGCTCCTTGTCGAAGTCGTCCCACGAGCTGTCCGAGGTGCCCGAGATGCCCTTGAAGCGCAGCGCGAAGTCATCGGGGTTCGAGACGTGCAGGAGCGCTTCCTCGTAGGTGATGAGCCCGCTCTTCACGTGCTGCATGAGCGACTGGTCGAAGCTCTGCATCCCGTACGTCGTGAAGCCCTTCGCGATCGCGTCGTTCAGCTCCTTGGTCATCTCGGGGTCGGCGATGCACTCGCGCACGCGCGCGGACGCGACCAGGATCTCGACGGCGGGTACGCGCCCTTTGCCGTCCGCACGCGGCACGAGGCGCTGGCTGATCACGCCCTTGATGATGCTCGCGAGCTGGAGCCGGACCTGCGGCTGCTGGTGCGGCGGGAAGACGGACACGATGCGCGTGATGGTCTCGGCCGCGTCGATCGTGTGCAGCGTCGAGAGGACCAGGTGGCCGGTTTCGGCCGCCGTGAGAGCCGTCTCGATCGTCTCGAAGTCGCGCATTTCACCGACCAGGATGACGTCCGGGTCCTGGCGCAGCGCGGCGCGAAGCGCCGTGGCGAAGCTGTTCGTGTCTACGCCGATCTCGCGCTGGTTCACGATCGAGCGCTTGTCGCGGATCAGGAACTCGATCGGATCCTCGATCGTGATCACGTGGCAGGTCCGGTTCGTGTTGATGTAGTCGATCATCGCGGCGAGCGTGGTCGACTTGCCGGAGCCGGTGGTTCCGGTCACGAGCACGAGGCCGCGCGCCTCCATCGCGATGCGCTCGACGACCTTCGGCAGCACGAGCGCCTCGATCGTCTTCACGCCGAACGGAATCACGCGGAAGACGATACCCACCGTCCCGCGCTGCATGAACGCGTTCACGCGGAAGCGGCCGAGTCCGGCGATCGAGTACGCGAGGTCGACCTCGTGGTGCTTGTCGAAGTGCGTCTTCTGACCCGGCGTCATGATCGACGTCGCGATCCCGTGCAGCTGCTCCGGCGTGAGCCGCTCGCCGTTCTTCAGCGGAACGAGCGCGCCGTCCACACGGAAGAGCGGCGGAAGACCCGCCTTCAGGTGGATGTCCGAAGCCTGACCCTTGATCGCGATGGTCAGAATGTCGTTGAGTTCCATTCCCGCCAAGCCTCTCCTCTCGCAAGGTTGCGAGGGGTACTTGCGGGTGGATCGTCCCGACCCGAGCCGTTCTTGAGAGCGGGCTGCGTCAGCCCTCGTCGGCCTCGTCTCCGTCAGGCGTGCCCACGTCCGCCACCGGCACCTTCTTCTTGATGCCCGCGCTGGCGAAGACGAGCTCGCAGAGGCGCTCGTACATCGGCGTGTTCGCAATCAGGAATGCCTTCGCATTCTCGCGTCCCTGGCCGATGCGGGTTCCCTCGAAGCTGTACCAGGTGCCGCTCTTCTCGAGCAGGCCGCGCTCCGAGGCGAGGTCGAGGATGTCGCCCTCGCGCGAGATTCCGCGGTCGTGCATCAGGTCGAACTCCGCCTGCCGGAACGGCGGCGCGCACTTGTTCTTCACCACCTTCACGCGTGTGCGGCTGCCGATCGTGTTCTCGCCGTCCTTGATCTGACCGGTGCGGCGCACGTCGAGCCGGATCGAGGCGTAGAACTTCAGCGCGTTGCCGCCCGACGTCGTCTCGGGGTTGCCGAACATCACGCCGATCTTCATGCGCAGCTGGTTGATGAAGATCAAGCAGGTGTTCGAGCGCGACAGGTTTCCGGTCAGCTTGCGCAGCGCCTGGCTCATCAGCCGCGCCTGCAGACCGACGTGCGTGTCGCCCATCTCGCCTTCGATCTCGGCCTTCGGCACGAGCGCGGCGACGGAGTCGACCACAACGATGTCGACCGAGCCGGAGCGGATCAGCATGTCCGTGATCTCGAGCGCCTGCTCGCCCGTGTCGGGCTGCGAGACCAGGAGCTCCTCGACGTTCACGCCGAGCTTCTTCGCGTAACCCACGTCGAGCGCGTGCTCGGCGTCGATGAACGCGGCCACACCGCCCTTGCGCTGGCACTCGGCCACCGCGTGCAGTGAGAGCGTCGTCTTGCCCGACGATTCCGGGCCGTAGATCTCGACCACCCTTCCCTTCGGAAAGCCGCCGATCCCGAGCGCGAGGTCGAGCGACGGAGCGCCGCTCGAGATCACCTGGATCTCCCGGTCGAGCTGATCCTGCCCCATCAACATGATGGAGCCCTTGCCGAACTGCTTCTCGATCGACGCGACCGTCAGGTCGACCGCCTTCTTCTTCTCGTCCTTGGTACCCGGCTGGGTCGCTCGCGACATGGCTCTCTCCTAGGTCTCTGGGGCGAACTCGTTGAACTCGGCACCGCCTCCCGCTCCGAGCGGGAGGTGCGCCAGGGGAACGTATCGAGCACCGCTGGGGGAGAGGCGGCTCTCGTAGAGTACGACTTCGGTGGCCGTCCAGGGGACGGATTCCGGCACGTTCAGACGTTCGAGCTCGATCCGCGCGGGCGTGCGCAGGCGAGCGAGCGTGAGGTGCGCGGCGAACGGCCGGCGCTCGCGCGCGCCACCGAGCGCACGCGACGCGGAGTCGAGCTTGCGCGCGAGCTTCGCGAGCGCGCCCGCGCCTCTCGCCACGCCGAGCCAGAGCACGCTCGCCTCGCGCGCGTTCGGAAAGGCTCCGAATCCGCCGAGCGCGATCTCGAACGGTTTCTCGGGCGCGAGCTTCGCCTGCGCGCGCTCGATCAGGCGCGGAACGCCGTCCTCGCGGATCTCGCCCAGGAACTTCAGCGTGAGGTGCAGACCGTCGGCTGCGATCCAGCGGGCCTCGGGAGGCGCGGCGGGGCGCAGGCGCTCGATGGCTTCCGAGGCGCTCGCGCGCACCTCTGGCGGCAGGTCGATCGCGAAGAAGGCGCGCACCGTGTCGCTCACGTGCGTGCCTCGGAGACGCCTTGGAGGCGCGGAAATATCTCGCCGGTGATCGGCAGGCCCAGGACGCGACGGCGCACCCAGTCGAGCGCGAGTTGGCTCGCCAGCTCCTTGTTGCGCCGGCGCTCCGTCATCATCTGGTAGCGGTGCGCGATCGTTCCGTCGGCGTCGGCGAGCGCGAGCCAGACGGTTCCGACGGGCTTCTCCGGCGAGCCCCCATCCGGACCGGCGACTCCCGTCGTCGCCAGGCCGATGTCCGTGCCCGCACGCCGGCGCGCACCCTCGGCCATCTGCCGCGCGACCGCCTCCGACACCGCGCCGTGTCGCGCCAGCGAATCGGGGTCGACGCCGAGCTCGCGCACCTTCGCGTCGTTGGCATAGGTGACGTAGGCGGCGAGGAGGTACGCCGAGCTGCCGGGCACGTCCGTCAGGCGGCTCGTGACGAGCCCGCCGGTGAGCGACTCCGCGACGGCGATCGTGAGCTTCTTCTCGCGCAGGACTTCCGCGACGATCTCTTCGAGCCCGCGCTCGCCGACGCCGAGGACGAGATCGCCGAGACGCGCGCGGATCTCGCGCTCGAGCTCGTCGAGCCTCCGGCTCGCGCCCGGCTCGTCCTGCGCCCGGACCAGGATCCGCACGAGGTTGTCCGGGAACTGCGTGCGGAAGCCGAGCACGGCGTCGCCGCCGGCCTGTGCGAGATCCGAAAGTACGCGGTCGAGGTTGGACTCGCCGATTCCGAACGTGCGCAGCAGCCGCGCACGAACGACGCGGCCCTTGCCGAGCCGGGTCGCGACGCGTGGCATGACTTCCTCGTCGAGCATGCGGTAGAGCTCGCGCGGAACTCCCGGCATGAAGAACAGCTGGCAGATCACACCGTCATTCGCGCCGGGCGCCTCGAGCATGAAGCCGGGCGCGGTGCCGAGCGGATTGTCGAGCACGACCGAACCCTCGGGGAAGTCGGCCTGCTTCGCGTTGTTCTCCGCCATCTCCCGGTTGAAGCGCCGGAAGAACGCGCGCACGTGCTCGAGCGCCGCTTCGTCCCGGTAGAGCTTGCGACCGAATGTCCGCGCCGCGACCTCGGTCGTGATGTCGTCGCGCGTGGGTCCGAGCCCGCCGGAGACCAGCACCACACGCGCGCGGCGCGCGGCGTCGCGCAGAACCTCTTCGATCGCGGCGGGGTCGTCGGGAACGCTGACGTGGCGCGCGCTCTCGAGGTCGAGCGCGAGCATGCGCTGGGAGAGGTGCGACTTGTTGGAATCGACGATCTCGCCGCGCAGGAGCTCATCGCCGATCGTCACGACCCAGACGCCGTCGCGCGTCGACGCGGTGGTCAAGTCGCGCCCCCGGTGAAGATCACGCGCCAGAGGACCTGACCGACCAGGTTCGCGTACACGCCCGCCACCAGGTCATCCGTCATGACGCCGAGACCTCCGGGCAGTCGTTCCGCAGCGCGCGCTGGCGGTGGCTTCCAGACGTCGAAGATGCGGAACAGCAGGAACGCGGAGCCGACGACCTCGGGCTGGGCGGGCAGCCAGGCGAGCGAGATCAGCATCCCGGCGACCTCGTCGATCGTGATGCGCCCGTCGTCGTGGCGCCGGAAGATCGCCTGCGCGCGGTCGGCCGCCCAGATGCCCACGCCGACGACGACGAGAACCGCAAGCGCGTAGGGGAGCGGGCCGAGGCCGACGAGCGCCCACCAGAGCACCAATCCGACCAGCGAGCCGACCGTTCCAGAGGCCATGGGCGAATAGCCCGAGCCGGCGCCGGTCGCGATCGCGAGAATGAATATTCTCATTGAAATTCAAGCACTTCTGCCGCCGTTGCCGATCCTAGGCCGCGTCGTCTGGGGCGTCAAGAAGGCGAAAAAATAACGAAACATGTCCGATCCGCCACTCCGGGCGGCCGACTTCACCAAGCCGCAGCTCGGTTCTCAAGCCCCGCGTCGCATGGGCCGATCTCGCGAACGGGTCGAAGCGACCCGCAGGGAAGCGATGCGCCCGGCA
>CAZMKX010000044.1:0-12299 GCA_964566375.1 uncultured Myxococcales bacterium | reverse complement strand
AGCGCGTCGCCGACGTCGGCCAGGGCTGGTACGGCTTCAACCTGGAGCCCGACGGCGTTCGCGAGCGCGTCGCGCGTCTCGACGCGTTGCTCGCGGCCAACGGGCGCAAGCGCAGCGACGTGACGATCTCGGTCTCGCCGTACCTGCGCGAGATGAGCCCCGCGAAGCTCGAGGCCTACCGACGCGCAGGCGCCGATCAGGTGATCCTGATCGCCTTCGCGCGCGATCGCGACGCGATCGGTCCCGCGGTGAGCAAGCTCGCGGACGGGTATCTCGACGCTGCGCGGAGGCTCGCGTGAGACGCGCACTCGCGCTCGCCGCGCTTTCCGCGTGCGCGCTCGCCTGCGGACCGATCGGGCCGATTCCGGGCGGGAGGCTCTCGGGCGTGCTCGTGTCGACGCCCGTCGAGGACTGGGCCTTCGCGAGCAAGGCCGAGACGATCCAGCTCGAGACCCGGCCGGACGACCCCTACTCGGTCAACGTGTGGTTCGTCTCGCAAGGACCGCGCCTCTGGGTCGCGTCGGGCGGCGGCGAGACGAGCGGCTGGGCGAGGAACGCCATCGCCGACCCGCGCGTCCGGCTGCGCATCGACGGCAAGCTCTTCGAGCGCAGGGCGGTGCGCGTCGGCGAGCAGGCCGAGATCGACGAGGCGCTCGTGCTCTACCAGACCAAGTACGACTACCAGCGCGACGCCGACGACGAGAGCGCGGCGGTGCTGTTCCGCATGGACCCCCGCTAGTCGCGCCGGGCCGTCCCGAGCTTGGCGAAGTCAGGCGACCGCTTCTCGAAGAACGCGCTCACGGCTTCGACGTTCTCGGGCGAGCCGACGCGGACGCGGAAGGCGTCGTCCTCGCGCGCGCGCGCCGCGCGGACCTCCGCGTCGCGGGTCGCGAGCAGGAGGCGCTTGGTGTGGCGCAGCGCTTCGGGCGGAAGCGTCGCGAGCTCGGCCGCCTTCGACTGAGCTGCGCCGAGAACCTCGGCCGGTGCGCAGAGCCGGTTGGCGAGCCCGATCTCGACCGCGCGCGGTGCGCTGAGCCAGCCGTCGCCGAAGAGCAGCTCGAGCGCGTTGCGCCAGCCGACCACGAACGGCAGCAGGTGCGAGGCGGCGGCCTCGGGCACGACGCCCAGCGTGACGAACGGCGCGCGCAAGCGCGCGCCCTCGGCGACGAACACGAAGTCGCAGTGCAGGAGCACCGTGAGCCCGATGCCGACCGCGACACCGTTCACCGCGGCGACGAGCGGCTTGTCGAACGCGCAGAGCTCGTCGAGGAACTCGCCGAACGGATGTGCGCCGCCGCTCGGGGCGGAGGGGGTCGTCGACTGCGCCATCTCGGCCAGGTCCTGCCCGGCCGAGAACGCGCCTCCCGCGCCCGTGAGCACGACGGCGCGCACGCTCTCGTCCGCCTTCGCCTCGCGAAGCGCGGAGCGCAGCTCGCGCCACTGAACGGTGTTGAATGCGTTCTTCTGCGCGGGCCGGTTCAAGGTGAGGGTCAGCACGAAGCCGTCGCGGGCTTCGAGCACGGTCTCTCGCGAGGCGCCTCGGCTCACTTCGCGCGGCCGGGCGCGAGCGCTTCGAGCACGTTCCAGTCGGGCAGCGGCTGGCCGCTCGGGTTGATCGGCTGGATGCAGACGTGGCTGGCGCCGGCGTCGAGGTGCGCCTGCACGCGCTTCTGCAGCACCGAGAGCTCCCCCCAGGCGACGGTCGCGTCGATGAACCGATCGCTGCCGCCGTTCTCGAAGTCGCTGTCCGCGAAGCCGAGCCGCTTCCAGTTGTTGCGGTAGTTCTCGAGCCCCAGGTAGATGCCGGCCGTGAGCCGCGCGAGCTGGCGCGCCTTCGCTGGATCGCGCTCGAGCAGGACCTTCTGCTCGACGCAGAGCCACGCGTCCGGGCCCATCAGCTTTCGCGCCATGGCGGTGTGCTCGGGAGTGGTGAAGTACGGATGCGCGCCCTGCGTCTTCGTCGCGGCGAGCTTCAGCATCTGCGGTCCGAGCGCCGCGAGCACGGTCGGCGGATTCTCGGCCGGTCGTACCGCGGCGTACGGCGCCTTCTCCATGCGCTCCAGGTACGCCCGCATCGTCGCGACCGGGCTTGCATACACGTGACCGCGCACGGCTTCGACCATCGGCCGGTGCGAGACGCCGAGCCCGAGCAGAAAGCGCCCGTTCGACTGCTCGGCGAGCGTCTTCTGCGCCGCCGCAGTCGCGGCCGCGTCGCGCGCGTAGATGTTCGCGATGCCCGTCGCGAGGATCAGCCGCTCCGTCTTCGCGAGCAGCCAGGCAGCGTGCGCGAAGGGGTGACGCCCGATCGCCTCGGGAATCCAGAGCGCGCCGTAGCCGAGCGACTCGATTCGCTGCGCCGCCTCCGCGGCCTGCGCCGCGCTGAGCGATTCCGTGAAGTACCAGACTCCGATCCGACCGAGCTGCATGATGCGGCGCCTCCTGGGACGCCGTTGTCGCATACTGCCCGAGGTTCGCGCCAGCGGAGGCCGCGCCCGTGCCCCGAATCCTGCTCCGATACGACCTGCGGGCGCCCGCGTTCGGCGCTCCGATCGAGGCGCTCTACGCCGCCGCGCTCGAGCAGGCCGCCTTCGCGGACGAGAACGGCTTCGATGCGGTTCAGGTCTCCGAGCACCACGGCGCGGACGACGGCTACCTGCCGTCGCCGCTGGTCATGGCTGCGGCGCTCGCCGGCCGCACGCGGCGGCTCCGACTCGAAATCGCGGCGCTGATCCTGCCGCTGCACGATCCGCTCCGCGTCGCCGAGGACGTCGCCGTGCTCGATCTGGCATCGGGCGGGCGCGTGGAGCTCGTGATCGGCGCGGGCTACGTGCCCTCCGAGTTCGCGATGTTCGAGCGCCAGATCGCCGACCGCCCCCGGCTCGTCGAAGAAGGCGTGCAGGCGCTGAAGCAGGCCTGGGCCGGCGAGCCGTTCCACTTCCGCGGTCGCACGGTGCGCGTCACGCCCCGGCCGCTCCAGCGACCGCACCCGCCGCTCGCCCTCGGTGGCTCCTCGCCCGCGTCGGCGCGGCGCGCCGCGCGCCTGGCGGACCGATTCGTGCCGGCGCTCCCTTCCTTATGGAAGCCGTACCGGCAGGAGCGCGAGCGGCTCGGGCTTCCGGTTCCGTCGACCGGGCCGGTAGGACCGCTCTTCCTTCACGTGGCCGAGGATCCCGACGCGGCCTGGGCGCGGATCCGACCGCACGCGCTTCACGAGGCGAACGGCTACGGCCGCTGGATGGCGGAGGCCGCCGTTTCGGGCCCGTATCGCCCGACCACCGACGCGGATGCGCTTCGCGCGAGCGGCCTCTACCGCGTCGTCTCTCCCGAGGAGTGCGTGGCGCTCGCCGCCGCGCTCGGCCCCGACGGCACGCTGCTCCTGCATCCGCTCATGGGCGGGCTCCCGCCCGAGCTCGGTTGGTCGAGCCTCGAGCTCTTCGCCACCCGCGTCCTGCCGCGAATCCGAACCCGCGAGTCGCGCGTATCAGCTTCGGGAGGACGCGGTTGATTCGCGTGCCCCCGAAAGTCGGAGCAACGTCGACGGACGGCGAGCTGCTGCGGCAGCTCGCGGAGCGGGACGCGCTCGCGCTCGAAGTCCTCTACACGCGCTACTCGGCGTACGTGATGGGAATCTCGCTGCGGATCTTGACCAGTCGTGAGGAGGCGGAGGAGGTCGTGCAGGACGTGTTCTGGCAGCTGTGGAAGGCCGAGCTCGAATACGATCCCGCGCGCGGCCGCTTCTCGACCTGGCTCTTCTCGGTCGCGCG
Organism: uncultured Myxococcales bacterium; assembly: GCA_964566375.1. Classification (GTDB taxonomy): domain Bacteria; phylum Myxococcota_A; class UBA9160; order SZUA-336; family SZUA-336; genus VGRW01. Next base: position 8,535 of record CAZMKX010000044.1, on the reverse strand, counting down.
CTTCCGCAGCCTGGACCGGCTGCGCGCACGAGAGCGGACGTTGCCGCGCTTCGCGCGGAACGAGGTCGTGGCGCGCGAGGCTGCGCCGGACCAGGAGGCCGAGACGTACCTGCTCGAGCGACAGAAGGAGGTGCGCGCGCTGCTGATGCGGCTGCCGGGCGAGCAGCGCGCGGCGATCGAGCTCGCCTTCTTCCAAGGGTTGACGCACGACGAGATCGCGGCGCGCACGGGCGATGCGCTGGGCACGGTGAAGAGCCGCATCCGACGCGGGCTCGCGAAGCTGCGCGAAGCGCTCTCGCGCGGCGCCGGCGACGGAGGAACGGCGGAGTGACCGAGCACGACGAGCTTCTGGAGATCGCCGAGATCCACGCGCTCGGCGGCGCATCCGAGTCCGAATGCATGCGACTCGCCGCGCACGTCGCCGACGGCTGTTCGGAGTGCGAAGCGGCGTTGCGCGCAAGCCTCGACGTCGCTTCGCAGCTTCTGCTCGCGGTGGCGCCCGTCCTCCCTCCGCCCGAGCTTCGCGACCGGCTGCTCGCGCGCGCTCGCGGCCGAGAGCTGCGCGCTCCGGTCCGACGCCGATCGGTGTTGGCGCGCGCCCCGATCGCGGCGGCGGCCGGAGTGGTGCTCGTGCTCGGCCTGTCCGCGCTCTCGGTGGTGCTCGGGCTGCGTCTCCAGAGCGAGCGTCAGGCCCGGGCGGATCTGGAGGAGGCGCTCGCCTACGAGGAGAGCATCTCGTGGTCGCTCGTCCGCGAGACCGAACGGGAGCGCTCCCGGCGCGTTTCCGCGGAACAGCGCATGACGGGACTTTCGCGCATCGTTTCGGCTCTCGAGGCACCCCTCGCGCGCAGTCTTGCGCTCGCGGGCCAGGGGGAATTTCGGCGAGCCGTGGCGAAGGCTTACATCGAGCCCGAGAGCGGGCGCTTGATCCTCTATGCGCACAACCTCCCGCCGGTGCCGGACGGCCGGATCTACCAGCTCTGGGTCGTCGTCGAGGATCGGCACCACAGCGTGGGCGTGTTTCGAAGTGACAGTCTCGGAGAGGCCAAGTACGATGGCGGCCGCCTTTCGGACCTGAAGGGTCCCGTGACGGTGGCGGTGACCCTCGAGCCCGAGGGTGGAGCTCCGCAGCCGACGGGACCCGTGGTGTTGCTCGGGTCGTGATTGCAGCGCTGAATTTCGGGGAAGCCTTCGCGTCGATTGCATCCAGAGCCGCCACACCCGCGTATCACCGTCGATTCAACCCAGCCCCGTAGGGAGATCTCATGCGCAAGCTCGCACTGCTGCTATGCCTGGCCGTTCCGGCGATCGCGTTCGCCGCGGAGAAGGGCTCGGAGGACGTTCTTCCGAGCACGCCCTTCAAGGAAGGCGACACGATCACGTTCGATCAACTGGAGAAGCTGAAGGACTTCCTTCCGGCGCAGGTGTGGGAGAACCGCGAGTTCTTCTTCTACGAGGGCATGCAGCTCGAGATCGGCCCGCCGATGCGCGACTACAGCGAGGCGGACGCGTACAAGGCGGCGAGCGAGAAGTTCAAGGGGCAGACGAAGCTGGTCGAGGACACGGGCCTGTCCGGCTTCACCGCGGGCCGTCCGTTCGACACCGCATCGATCGACTGCAAGGGCGATCCGCAGGCCGCGGCGAAGATCATCTGGAACTTCAACAAGGCCTGGAACGGCGACGGCGCCTCTTCCACCTGGTCGTACACGTACTGGGATCGCGGCGAGCAGCTGCCGCTGTACTACGAGGGCACGGCGCGCGCGATCGGTCTGACGCAGCGGGTGGAGCCGGAGTACCTGAACGAGAACAACGGCGACATCTTCCCGAACGAGAAGCGGATGAGCGCATTCGGGATCGAGGTGGACGCGCCGTTCGACGCGCGCGGCATCCTGGTCCTGACGTACCGGTACAAGACGGCGGACGGTCCGCTGAAGCAGGCGAAGAACGACGACACGTGGGTGTACGTTCCGGACCTGCGGCGCGTGCGGCGGATCTCGTCGGCGCAGCGGACGGACTCGGTTCAGGGGACGGACTTCACGATGGACGACCTGCGGAGCTTCTCGGGAATTCCTCCGCAGTACGAGTGGAAGTGCATCGGGGAGCAGACGGTGGTCGCGCCGATGAACACGAAGTCCCTGGCCTACCCGTACACCGACACGTACAACTTCGGCCCGTACGGTTTCTCGTTCGCGAGCGACCGTTGGGAAGTGCGCAACGCGTGGATCGTTCGGTTCGACCCGAAGAACGAGGACCACCCGTACCACCACAAGGACATCTTCATCGACAAGCAGACGTACGAGCCTCTGTACAGCTTCGCGTACGACCGGAAGAAGGAGCTGTGGAAGATCATCTGGCACAACCACCGCTGGAGCGAGGACTGGAACGGGAAGGTGAACAAGGATCCGAAGGCTCCGGACGGGATCTGGTACCCGGGCTGGGAAGGCGTCCCGGAGCCGCGTGACCTGCGCGTGATCAGCGACATCATCGTGAACGTGCAGACGGGCACGGGAAACCGGATCGAGTTCTGGAACAGTCAGGGCTCACCGCTCTCGAGCAAGGGCAAGATCCGCCGCTACATCGACATCGGGCGGCTGAACAAGGGTCGCTAGCGCGAATCCCCGCATTCGCAACGAGGAAAAGCGGCCGCGAGAGCCTCGACGCTCTCGCGGCCGCTTTCGTTTGGAGAAAGCTGACCGCAATTCGCGGCATCAGCGTATGATCTGCCGCCTGACGGAGTTCCGTAGGGAGATCTCATGCGCAAGCTCGCACTGCTGCTATGCCTGGCCCTTCCGGCGATCGCGTTCGCCGCGGAGAAGGGCTCGGAGGACGTTCTTCCGAGCACGCCCTTCAAGGAAGGCGACACGATCACGTTCGATCAACTGGAGAAGCTGAAGGACTTCCTTCCGGCGCAGGTGTGGGAGAACCGCGAGTTCTTCTTCTACGAGGGCATGCAGCTCGAGATCGGCCCGCCGATGCGCGACTACAGCGAGGCGGACGCGTACAAGGCGGCGAGCGAGAAGTTCAAGGGGCAGACGAAGCTGGTCGAGGACACGGGCCTGTCCGGCTTCACCGCGGGCCGTCCGTTCGACACCGCATCGATCGACTGCAAGGGCGATCCGCAGGCCGCGGCGAAGATCATCTGGAACTTCAACAAGGCCTGGAACGGCGACGGCGCCTCTTCCACCTGGTCGTACACGTACTGGGATCGCGGCGAGCAGCTGCCGCTGTACTACGAGGGCACGGCGCGCGCGATCGGTCTGACGCAGCGGGTGGAGCCGGAGTACCTGAACGAGAACAACGGCGACATCTTCCCGAACGAGAAGCGGATGAGCGCATTCGGGATCGAGGTGGACGCGCCGTTCGACGCGCGCGGCATCCTGGTCCTGACGTACCGGTACAAGACGGCGGACGGTCCGCTGAAGCAGGCGAAGAACGACGACACGTGGGTGTACGTTCCGGACCTGCGGCGCGTGCGGCGGATCTCGTCGGCGCAGCGGACGGACTCGGTTCAGGGGACGGACTTCACGATGGACGACCTGCGGAGCTTCTCGGGAATTCCTCCGCAGTACGAGTGGAAGTGCATCGGGGAGCAGACGGTGGTCGCGCCGATGAACACGAAGTCCCTGGCCTACCCGTACACCGACACGTACAACTTCGGCCCGTACGGTTTCTCGTTCGCGAGCGACCGTTGGGAAGTGCGCAACGCGTGGATCGTTCGGTTCGACCCGAAGAACGAGGACCACCCGTACCACCACAAGGACATCTTCATCGACAAGCAGACGTACGAGCCTCTGTACAGCTTCGCGTACGACCGGAAGAAGGAGCTGTGGAAGATCATCTGGCACAACCACCGCTGGAGCGAGGACTGGAACGGGAAGGTGAACAAGGATCCGAAGGCTCCGGACGGGATCTGGTACCCGGGCTGGGAAGGCGTCCCGGAGCCGCGTGACCTGCGCGTGATCAGCGACATCATCGTGAACGTGCAGACGGGCACGGGAAACCGGATCGAGTTCTGGAACAGTCAGGGCTCACCGCTCTCGAGCAAGGGCAAGATCCGCCGCTACATCGACATCGGGCGGCTGAACAAGGGTCGCTAGCGCGACGCGGATCGCGGACGCGGGGCCCCGGATCGAAAGGTCCGGGGTCCTTCGCGTCTCAGTCGCGCGTGTACCACCACGCCCAGGCGATCAGGACGAGCTGCAGCGGAAGCCGCACGTAGCCGAGCGCACCGGGGCCTTCGGTCGCGCCGAAGACGGCGATGTCGTTCACGGCGACGTGGACGTTCGCTGGGAAGACCGCGACGAGCAGCGCGATCGTCGCCCAGGCTGCGAGCTTTCGCGTCTTCGGGATCGTCACGCCGACCCCGCACAGCACCTCGGCGACCCCGGACAGGAAGACGAGCTCCGCATGCCACGGCAGGTAGGGCGGCATCATCGGCAGGTAGTAGTCGGGGCGCAGGAAGTGCGCGATCCCGGCCCAGACGTAGAATGCCCCCATCCCATAGAGCAGCACGCGCTTCAGGATCTTCATGGCGCGCGAGCATATCAGCGCCCTCGGCCGATTCCGAACAAAGGAGACCATCGCCATGAGCCCGATTCGCAACCGCGTCACCGAGCTGCTCGGAGTGGAGATCCCGATCGTCCAGGCGCCGATGGGTTGGATCGCGCGTGCGCAGCTCGCCTCTGCGGTCTCGAACGCCGGCGGAATGGGAATCATCGAGACTTCGTCGGGAGAGCTCGAAGCGGTCCGCGAAGAGATCCGCAAGATGCGCGACCTGACCGACAAGCCGTTCGGCGTCAACATCGCCCAGCTCTTCGTGCGCGACCCGGCGATCGTCGACTTCGTCGTCGCGCAGGGCGTTCGTTTCGTGACGACCTCGGCGGGCGACCCGACGAAGTACACCGCGCAGCTCCGCGCGGCCGGGCTCACGGTATTCCACGTCGTGCCCACGCTTCGGGCGGCGCTCAAGGCCGTCGAGGCCGGCGTCGACGGGCTGGTGGTCGAGGGAGGCGAGGGAGGCGGCTTCAAGAATCCGCGCGACGTCGCGACCATGGTCCTGCTTCCGCTCGTCTGCTCGCGGGTCGGCGTGCCGGTCATCGCCGCGGGCGGGATCTGCGACGGCCGCTCGATGGCGGCAGCCTTCGCGCTCGGCGCCGAGGGCGTTCAGATGGGAACGCGGATGGTCTCCGCGGCCGAGTCGCCCGTGCACGCGAACTTCAAGCAGGCGATCTGCGACGCGGCCGAGACCGACACCGTCTTCCTGAACCGTCACCATCGGCCGGGCCTGCGAGCCCTGCGAACGCAGCGCACGGAGCGGCTCGAGCGCGAGGAGAAGGTCGAGCTCTCGGAGCTCGGTCGCGTCCTCGAGCTCTACTTCGGCGGTGACATGGAGGCGTCGATCGCGCTCTCCGGTCAGGTCTCCGGTCGCATCGACTCGGTGCGCCCGGTCGCGGAGATCCTGCGCGACACGATGCGCGAGTTCCGCGAAGTCGCCGGCCGGCTCGGCGCGGTCGCCGCTGGCTAGCGGCTAGGAGTCGCCCGGCGCCGGCGGCTTGGTCGCGAGCGCGATGCCCTGCGCGCCGGCCTCTTGCGCGACGTCGAGGATGTTGACGGCCTGGCCGAGCAGCACCTTCTTGTCGCCGCGCAGGATCACAATCTTCTCGCGCGCCTTGTCGAGCGCGGCCTTCAGCGCCGAGGGCAGCTCCGCCTCGGAGACCGCCACGCCGTCGACCTCGACGCCGCCGTCCGCCGTGACGGTCACGCTGACACCCGACGGTGTCGTCGACGCGACTGCCGAGCTCGGCAGATCCACTTCCTTGCCCTGATTCGAGACCACGCTCGTGGTGACCATGAAGATGATCAGCAGCACGAGGAAGATGTCGGTGAGGGGGGTGATGTTGATCTCGGCGACGATCCCGGAGTCGTCGGCGTCGTCTCCGCTAGACAGTGACTTGGCGGCCATGCCGGACCTCCTCGGGCTTCTCGTCGGGGTAGCTCGTGCTCGAGGACTCGACGTAGAGCAGGGCCTGCACCAGCCGCTCGCACGAGCGCGTGAACACCGCGGCGATCGCGCCGGCGCGAACCTGCAGGTAGTTGTAGGCGGCGAGCGCTAGGATCGCGACGAGCAGACCGACCGCCGTCGCGACGAGCGCTTCGGAGATGCCGGCGGCGACGACTGCGAAGCCGCCGGAGCCCTGCGTCGCCATGTCGTGGAAGGACTTCAAGATGCCCCAGACGGTTCCGAACAGGCCGATGAACGGGGCGAGCGAGCCGATCGTCCCCAGCGCCCAGAGCCCGCGCCGCATCTCCGCGAGCGCCTCGGCCCGGGACGTCGAGAGGACGCTGTTCAGGTCTTCGAGCGCGATGTTCCGCCAGCGCAGTCCCTCCAGGAAGATCGCGCCGAGCGGCGTCTTCGCCGTCTCGCACAGCGAGCGCGCGGTTCCGAGATCGTGCTTCACCAGCGCGTCGACGACGCCGCGAGTCAGATCGCGGCTGCGCTTGTCGATTCCGCGGTAGCGCAGGAGCTGCTGCACCACGACGGCGAGGCCGATCACGGAGCACAGGAACAGCGGGAATACCGTGAGTCGACCGATCCAGAGCAGGTGGATGATCGTCGCGGCGTCGAACGTGCTGGTCATGGCCGAGAGATCTCCGGCGGCCTGGGTCGCGGCGTTCACGGCGGTCTCGGTTGCTGGATCCACGGTGGGTCCTCTTCGTCTTCGGGGTTGGTCTTCGCGGGGTTCGTCAAGCTATCGGATCGCGCGGTCGATCGCAGGCTTTGGGGGCTGCGTTGACGCTCGTTTGACGCTCCCTTAGCATGCCGGCGCGGGTTTCGGCGGTGCACGGCGACCCCCGAATTCGCGCGCTCGAACGCGCGTCGAACACGCGGCGTTGGCGCTTGAGCCCTACCGGGCGACAACCGATGAACCATCGGCACGAAGTTGCCACCGCATGAGGACGCAGCGCGACAGACACTGACGGAGTGGCGCGACACTCCCGCAGGTGGCGCTGCCACCCAGTCAAGGAGCATGCGCGAGGCATGAGCACGAATCCGCTAGGCATCCGGCACCGGGCGCGAAAGACGCCCCTGCAATCCCGCAGGGTAGGTGCGGCATTCCGCGCCGGCGGGGGCGCGGCGGCGGCGCGCATTCCCTTTCCGGGGATGAACCTGGAGACGGCCGGAAGCCGGGCGGCGACGGTCAAGTCCGGAACGATCTCGGCCGCCTTTCACGCCGGCCTGATCGCCCTCCTCTTCCTGCTGGCCTACATGGCGCCGACGATCACCGAGGAGATCCTCCCGGTTCAGCTGATCCGCGAGGAGCCGCCCAAGCCGATCGCCAAGCGCGAGGAGCCCAAGCCCGAGCCCGTTCCCGAGCCCGTGGCGGAGCCGGCGCCCGCGCCGAAGGCGCTCGCCGAACGGCGTTCGATGGACTTCGCGCCTCAGGCCCAGGCCGTGGCGCCCCAGATCGTGAACCCGACCGTAGTGGCCCAGGCCGCGCCGCAGCAGGTCGCCCAGAAGATCGAGATGAACCAGGTCGCCGCGGTCGTCGCGCCGACGAACATCACGCAGGCGACCGTCGTGGCCGAGCGCGTGACGGCCGTGAACTCGGTTGCCGTCGCCCAGACCGCGAAGGTCGACCTGGGCAGCGCGGCCGCCCCCGCGCTTCGCGGGCCGGCCAATGCGGCGCTGGCCGCAGGACCGTCCGTCGGACCGACCCAGATCCGGGACACCGGCGGGACGATCGGTACCGGCACGGCCGTCGACATGGGCAGTGGGAGCTCCGTACGCGAGGGCATCGGCAGCAACCGCGACGTCCTCGGCTCGCCCGACGGCGCACCCCTGGCGAACGTGGCCACCCGCGTCGGGGACGGCTTCATGCGCGGCGACGGCGGCGACGGCTCGGGCGGCGGCGGCGCCGCCAGCGATTGCCTGGAGCGCCCGGAGGTCAAGGCCTACATCGACCAGGTCCGGCAGCGGATGTACGCGCGCTGGACGGTCGGCGGGGACATCCAGGACGAGCGCAGCGTGAAGCTGATCTTCTCGCTCGACGCCAGCGGCTCGTTGATGAAGAGCGAGCTCGACGCGTCCGCGGATCCCGCCCTCGGCCAGAGCGCGGTCGAGGCGATGCGCTCGGCCTCGCCCTTCGCGCCGATGTCCGAGCGGGCGCGCTGTCTCGCGCGCCGGACGATGACCGGCACCTTCAAAGTCCTCCACTAAACTGCCGGGATGATCCGTCTTTCCGCAGCCGCACGTTCCGTTGCCGCGCTGGCCCTCGTCGCGACGCCGGCATCGATCGCCTTCGCGCAGGCCGCCAAGCAGAAGGTCGTGCTCGAGTACGACGACCAGGAACGCCTGGTCCGGCGCAAGACCGACACGAACAACGACGGCGTCTTCGACGAGACCGTCTTCTACAAGAACGACGTCGCGGAGCGCGCCGAGAGCGACACGAATCACGACGGCAAGATCGATCTCTGGATCACCTTCGACGTCACCGGCAAGCAGCTCGCGCAGGAGCGCGACACGAACTTCGACGG
>CAZMKX010000043.1:9133-12334 GCA_964566375.1 uncultured Myxococcales bacterium | reverse complement strand
TCGATTCTTTGTCCAGAGTCTGCCCGAAGCGGACGAAGTCAAACTGCGCCGTCGGGCAGGCGCGTGGCATCATGCGCCTCAATGAGTGCCGCTGCTGGCGATCTTCCGCTTTCGGGTGTTCGCGTGCTGGAGATCGGCGGCGGGCTGCCCGCGGCGTTCGCCACTCGCTGGCTGACGGGCTACGGAGCCGACGTCGTGCGAAGCGAGGGTCCCGACGGCGCCCTCACGGTCGACGAGGAGGCCTTTCTGCTTCCCGGAAAGCGGCGCATCGCGGCCGATGGGCACGACCTTCGCGCGCTCGCGCTCCAGGCGGATCTGATCGTCGAAGATGGCGCGCCGGGCGCCCTCGCCGCGCGCGGCCTCGACCCGCGCGCGCTGCGCGAGGCGAAGCCGGCACTCGTGGTCACCTCGCTCACGCCCTTCGGACAGAGCGGACCGCGCGCCGGCTGGGCGGCCACGAATCTCGTGGCGCACGCAGCCGGTGGCATTCTGTCACTGACCGGTGTCGTGTCGCGTCCGCCGCTGCAGAACGGCTTCAACCAGGCGTGGATGTTGCTCGGGCTGAACGGCTTCTCGGCGTCGCTGTGCGCGCATCTGGGCGCGCTCGTGCACGGCGAAGGCGACTGGCTCGACGTCTCGGCGCAGGAGTGCGCGGCGGGCATGCTCGAGTACGTCGGCCCGCGCGCGGCCTTCGACGGCACACCGGCGCCGCGGCTCGGCAACCGCGTGAACGCGATCTGGGGCATCTACGCGTGCGCGGACGGCTACGCGGGCGTGTGCGCGCTGCAGCGCCAGGCGCCCGCCTTTCTCCAGCTGCTCGGCGATCCCGAGCTGCTCGAGCCGCGTTTCCTCGATCCCGCCCAGCGCGTCGAGAACGAGGTCGAGCTCGGCGCGCGCATCGAGCGCTGGTTCGCGGGCAAGACCAAGCGCGAGCTGCTCGAGCTCGGCGAGAAATACAAGGTGCCGATCGGCGCGGTCATGACGCCGCTCGACCTGCTCGGGAGCGCCGCCCTCGCCGAGCGCGCGTTCTTCGACGAGGTGAGCTCCCCCGCCGGTCTCGCGCGCGTGCCGGGTCGGCCGTTTCTGGGCCTGGACTGGCGCGGCGGCGAGCTGCGGACGCGCGCAGCCGACACCGAAGCGGTTCGGCGCGACTGGCTCGGAGGCGCGCGATGAAGCGGCTTCCGCTCGAGGGCGTGCGCATCGCCGACCTGTCGATGATGTGGGCCGGCCCGTACGCGACGCGCCTTCTCGCCGAGATGGGCGCGGAGGTGATCAAGATCGAATCGCCGCGCGCGTGGGACAACGTGCGCACGCTGCTCCCGCAGGCGGGCGCCCTCGAGCCCTGGAACACCTCGTACTACTTCAACGACTACAACCGCGACAAGAAGTCGCTCACCCTCGACCTCTCGCAGCCGCGCGGAAAGGCGCTGTTCCTCGAGCTCGTCGCGAAATGCGACTGCGTGATCGAGAACTACCGAGCCGACGTTCTCGACAAGCTCGGCATCGGCTGGGACGCGCTGCGGGAAGCGCGGCCCGACATCGTGCTCGTCAGCATGGCGGGCTTCGGAAAGACCGGAGCGGAGAGGAACCTCGTCGGCTTCGGGCCGATCATCGAGCAGATGGCCGGTATGGCATCGACCACCGGCTACGGCGACGACGGGATTCCGTACAAGACCGGCATCTCGTACGGCGACCCGATCGGCGGGCTCGCAGCGGCCGGCGCGGTCGCGCTGGCGCTGATCCGCCGCAAGCGGACCGGGCGCGGCGCCTGGATCGATCTGGCGCAGCGCGAGACCATGGCCCAGATGATCGGCCCCGCGTTCGCGGCGGCATCGCTGCGACGCGAGGCGCCCGTGCACCACGGGAACCGCGACCCGAGACTCGCGCCCCAGGGCCTCTATCGGTGCGCGGGAGAGGACGCCTGGCTCGCGATCTCGGTTCGCGACGATTCGGAGTGGCGGGCGCTCGCGAACCTGGTCGGCGCGCCCGAGATCGCCGCGCTCGCGCTCGCGGAACGGCGCGCGCGCCACGACGAACTCGACCGGCGCATCGAGGCCTGGACCCGCGGGCGGGACGCCGGCGTTGCCGCCTCGACACTCCAGGGTGTCGGGATCGCGGCGTCGCGCGTTCTCGACGCGGGCGCGATCCACGACGATCCGCAGCTCGAGGCGCGCAGGTACTGGGTGAAGCTTCCGCACCCGAAGATGCCGGCGTGGAAGCAGCCGGTCTCGTCCTGGCGGCTCGTCGAGGCGAAGCCGACGCCGCGCCGCCATGCCCCGCTCTTCGGCGAGCACAACCGCGAGATCCTCTGCGGGCTGCTCGGCCATTCCGAAGCCGAGCTGGCCGAGCTCTCGGTCGCGGGCGTGATCGGCGATGCCCCGGTGAACCCCGGCGTGGGCTGAGCGATCCGGCGCGACACACGAAATCGTCCCGAAGATCCCACGAGGACGTCGAACGAATTTGCGACGCTCGGGTCGTGACCAAGATCGAGCTCTTCCAGCACTCCGAGGACTACGTCTCGTTCAAGGCGGGCGTCGTGATCTTCGAGGAAGGTCAGCCGGGCGACACCATGTACGCCGTAGTCGCGGGTGAAGTGGACATCGTTTTCCGGGGCAGCGTCCTCGAGACGACCGGCGCCGGCGGGCTCGTCGGCGAGCTCGCGCTGATCGACCGGTCCGTGCGCAGCGCGAGCGCGGTCGCGCGCAGCGACTGCAAGCTCGTCCCGATCGACGCGAGGCGCTTCCAGTACATGGTCGGCCAGACGCCCTTCTTCGCGCTGCAGGTCATGCGCATCATGGCCGAGCGCCTGCGCCGCTGGACGGAAACGCCGGACCCCGACCGAGGCTGATACACTCGCCCTTGCCCACGAACGGGAGGAGAAGGCGATGAAGGTCGACGCGGGTCTGATGGGGGGTCTGTCGGAGGTGCCCGAGCGCATCCGGGAGCTCGAGGCTGCGGGCTACGACGGCGCGATCACGGCCGAAACCTCGCACGATCCGTTCTTCCCGCTCCTCCTCGCCGCCGAGCACAGCACGCGCATCGAGCTGATGACCTCGATCGCAGTCGCGTTCGCGCGCAGCCCGATGATCCTCGCGAACCTGGCGCACGATCTGAACGCGTACTCGAAGGGCCGCTTCATCCTGGGTCTCGGCTCGCAGATCCAGCCGCACATCACCAAGCGCTTCAGCATGCCGTGGTCGC
>CAZMKX010000043.1:0-9033 GCA_964566375.1 uncultured Myxococcales bacterium | reverse complement strand
CTCGGCTCGCAGATCCAGCCGCACATCACCAAGCGCTTCAGCATGCCGTGGTCGCACCCCGCGCCGCGGATGCGCGAGCTGATCCTGGCCATGCGCGCGATCTGGGCGAACTGGTACGAGGGCAAGAAGCTCGAGTTCCGCGGCGAGTTCTACACGCACACCCTGATGACGCCGATGTTCACGCCGCTCGACACGAAGCACGGCGTTCCGAAGGTCTTCCTCGCCGCGGTGGGGCCGCTCATGACCGAGGTCGCTGGGGAGACCGCCGACGGCATGATCGCGCACGCGTTCACGACCGAGCGCTACCTGCGCGAGGTGACGATCCCCGCGCTCGAGCGCGGCCTCGCCAAGGCCGGCCGCAAGCGCAGCGACTTCCAGCTCGCGTTTCCCGGCTTCGTCGTCACCGGCGCGAACGAGAAGGCGTGGATGGATCAGCGGACCGCCGTGTGCAAGCAGATCGCGTTCTATGGCTCGACCCCGGCGTATCGACCCGTGCTCGAGCTGCACGGCTGGGGCGGGCTGCAGACCGAGCTCAACTCGCTCAGCAAGCAAGGTCAGTGGGACAAGATGGGCGAGCTCATCGACGACAAGATCCTCGAAGCGTTCGCGATCGTCGGCACGCCCGACGAGATCGTGCCGAAGCTGCGCGCGCGCTACGGCAACGCCGTCGACCGCGTCACGCTCACGATGGGCTTCGGCGCGAAGGCGGGCACGAAGGAGCTGATCGCCGCACTGCACGGATAGGAGTCGTCGAGATGAAGACCGAAGAGAGCAAAGCGATCGTGAAGGCCTGGTTCGACAAGCTCGCGGTCGGCGACGCGGAGGCGGCCTTCGCGCTGTTCTCGGCCGACTGCGTCTACATTCTGCAGGGAACGACGCCGGTCTCGGGCACGTACCGGGGCCTGCCGGCGATCCTGGGCGATTTCTTCGGCCCCTGGCGCACGCGCATCGACGGGCCGCTCACGCTCGCACTCGGCGAGCTGATCGGCGAAGGCGAACGCGTCGTCGCGCTCGCACGTGGCAGCGCGAAGACGGTGCTCGGCAAGCCCTACGACAACGACTACGCATTCGTGTTCCGCGTGCGCGGCGGGAAGATCGTCGAGGTGAACGAGTTCCTCGACACGGTTCTGGTCGAGACGGCGGCGTACGGAAAGCGGCTCGTCTGATCGCGATGGCGCGCCCGGAAAGCGCGCGGGCGCGGGTATTCGCGAGGTTCAGCAGTGCCGGATCAGCGGAGGTACGGCGCCGTCACGGAGCGCATCGAAAAGGCCTGGAGTTCTCGGGCTCCGATCCCTTTCTCGGGCGTTCGCGTATCCTTCCCAGCGTCTCGTCCGTCCTTGTCTGCGTTGCCCACGACGAGGAGCACGCATGGCCGATCCCGAGAAGCCCGCTCAGTCCGCCTTCGGGGTACAGCCGCAAGTCCGGTTGCCGTGGCGCCGCTACTTGGATGCGTTGGTGCCGCTTCGCCCTGCCCTGCACCGCTACTGCTCCCGCCTGACGGGCAACATCTGGGACGGCGAGGATCTGGCGCAAGACACGCTCGTGCGCGTGTTCAGCCTGCTGGGGAAGATCGACGCCGACCTCGAGAACCCGCGCGCGTACCTGATCCGAACGGCGACGAACCTGTGGATCGACCGCACGCGGCGGCGGACCATCGAGCGGGCTCACCTCGCGAACGAGCGCGCGGATTCGGGCGCTGTACCGATGCAACCCCAGGCACCCATTCAGTCGTCCGAGGTGCGCGACGCCGCGAGCGAGCTTCTCCGTCGCCTGGCCCCGCGCGAGCGCGCGGCCGTGCTGCTCGACGACGTCTTCGACCTCTCGCTCGAAGAGACGGCAAGCGTCCTGAAGATCAGCGTCGGCGCGGTGAAAGCGGCGCTCCATCGCGGCAGGGACCGGCTCCGCGGCGCCGATCGCGAGTCACCCGTCGCAGGGCCGCCGCCATCCCGCGAGCTGGTCGAGCGCTTCGTGACGGCTCTCGGCGCGAAGGATATCGAGGCGCTGAGCGCGATCTGCTCTGCTGATCTGACCGTCGAGCTCGTCGGCGGCGCGGAAGCCGAGGGCTTCGAGCGAAACAAGACTTTCTTCGCGCACGCGCACATGGTTCTGCCGCAGCTCGGCTTCGGCGAACACCCTCACTGGACGACGATCGTCTACGACGGCGAGCCGATGGCGCTCGGCTACCGCACACTGGGGGGTGTCGAAGGCATCAACGAAGTGCATCGGCTGGAGGAGAGCGACGGACGCATCGCGCGCATCCGCTGCTACTGCTTCTGTCCCGACACCCTGCGCGCCCTGGGCGAGCACCTCGGAATCGTGGCCCTGGATCGACGCTATCGCAGCCCGGGCTAAGGGAATGAGCTCCGGGTGAACCGCATTCGAGACATCTGGTCGCGGCTCCAGGGCCGGGGCACGTATCCGCACGAGCTCGCCTTCCTGCTGCGCATTCCGCTGCGCGCGCTGATCTTCTCCCCGCGCCAGCTCGTCGCGCTGCTGCGGCTCGAGCCCGGACACTCGGTCCTCGAGATCGGCCCCGGCCCCGGGTACTTCTCGGCGGCGGTCGCGCGCGCGATTCCCGCAGGCCGCCTTGCGCTGCTCGACCTTCAGCGCGAGATGCTCCGGAAGGCGCGGCGACAGGTCCGCCGTCCCGGTCTCGCGAACGTGGATTTCACGGTCGGGTCCGCCTCGCAGCTTCCCTACCGGCGCGCGAGCTTCGATCGCGCCTTCCTCGTCGCCGTGCTCGGCGAAGTTCCCGACGCGGGCGGTTGCGTTCGGGAGATCGCGCGCGTGCTTCGGCCCGGCGGTCGGTTGGTCGTGACCGAGCTTCCCGGCGATCCCGACGCACTGTCGCTGCACGAACTCATCGCGCTGGTCGAGCCGTACGGATTCCGCGTGATCGAACGAGCCCCGCTCCGCGGCGGTTATTCGCTCGTATTGGAGACTCGACCCGCGTAGAGTGTCTCGCATGGCTCGCTCGGTCTCGCTGGCAGTCCTTCTGGTCGCGCTCGCCGCGAGTGTGCAGGCGGCAGAGAAGACCGATCTCAGCGGGTTCTTCGCTCCCGGGGGAGAGCCCGGCGATTTCAAGATCTGGCGCAGCGACGCGGATGGCACCCGCCTCGACGAGCTGCTCGAGATCCAATACGACAAGAAGCGGATCTACTACCTCGAGCGCAGCACGGAGGACGGCCTCGAGACGCTCAGCATCTCGGGACTGATCCCGGGGAAGTGGCTGCTCGAGGCGGGCGCGATGGTCGAGGATCTCGAGATCGACGTCGCCAAGCCGGTCAAGATCCTGCCGCTCAGGATCGTGGCCGGGAAGCCGCGCAAGTACCGCGGCGGCGGAAAGGTCTACTACCTCGGCGAGCGCGTCGGAAAGGCGAAGATCAGGGGAAGCGTGACGTTCGTCGGAATCGGCCCGGTCACGACGCCGTACTGGAGCGTGACGGACGCGGCCAGCTTCACCGAGACCTCCAGCCTCACGATCACGATCAAGGGCGGCGGAGAGCTGCGCGTGGACGCAACGTCGAGCTGGTCCACCGACGCGGAGCTCGGCGCGATCGTCGGCACGAGCGAGAGCCGCACGTTCGAGGACGGCGTGCTGGTCGACGAGGAAGGTCCGACGACCTGGTGGTTCGAGAGCGGCGTGCTCGGCGGCGTCGCAGTTCCCTGACTCACGTCCGGTTGATCGAGACTCCACCGTCGACGAGCAGGACCGCGCCGGTCATGAAGCTCGACGCGTCGGACGCAAGGTAGAGCACGGAGCGCGCGATCTCGTCGGGCGCCGCGAGCCGCTTCAGCGCGTGCAATCCCTCGACGAACTTCAGCACGTCGGCCGTGGCGCCGGGCGTGTTGGTGATGCTCATCGGCGTGTCGGTTCCGCCGGGCAGGATCGCATTCGCGCGCACGCCGCGCGCGCCGAGCTCCGCGGCGAGCACCTGAACCAGGCCGATGAGCCCGGCCTTTGCGGCAGCATATCCGCCCATTCCCGGCATGCCGACGCGGTAGCCGACGAAGGTGCCGGTGAAGATCAGCGAGCCGCTCCCGCGCGCGAGCAGCGCGGGTACCTGGTGCCGGACGCCGAGAAAGGCGCTGGTGAGATTCGTCCGCAGCGTCTCGTTCCAGGCGTCGAGCGACAGCTCGTGGAGCGGCCCCATCTCGCCGGTCGTGCCGGCGTTGTTGAATGCGACGTCGAGTCCACCAAAGTGCTCGAGCGCCGCGTCGACGGCGCGCTTCGAAGTCGCCTCGTCGCCCACATCGCCGGCGACCGCGACGGCGCGCCCTCCCGCGCGCGTGATCTCTTCGACCAGCGCGTCGAGCTCGGACTCTCGCCGCGCCGTCACGACGACGCTCGCGCCTTCCCGCGCGAAGAGCCTCGCCGTCGCGCGCCCGATTCCGGAGCTCGCGCCGGTCACGATCGCGACCTTGTGCTCGAGCGTGTTCATCGACGGGAAGGCTCGCCGATCGGCCGCCGCGGCTCTATCCGCTTCTTGCGACCGAATTCGCTCATCCTTTCGCGCGTACCGGGGAGAGGCCGCCCGTGACCGCCGCCCGCCCGCTCCTCGGAGTCCTCTCCGCGCTCGCCCTCCCCCAGCTGTGGTGGGCTACGGGACGCGGGGCATCGCTCGCTGCGCTCGTCCGCGCGCTGTGCGCGCTGGCTCCCGACGGGGCGTCCCGGCCGGGGTGTCGCAGGCCGGTGTATGGGGCGTCGCGCCGGCCTTCGGCCTGCGCGCGATCGGCGAGCTCCGCCCGGTCGGGTTCACTCGAAGAGCTCGCGAGCCGCTCGGTCGCGCGGCGGGGCACCGGGCTCTACGGGCCGCTGCGCCTGCCGATCGCGATCCTCGAAGCCGACTGGCGCTGTCCGGCGGATGACGCGTCGCGGTGTGAAGGATTTCACACCGCGAGCGCAGGCTTCGGCCCTACCCTTGAGGCCCATGAGGCTGCTCTTCCTTTTCCTGGTCGGCCACGCCGTCTGCGACTTCGTGCTGCAGGGCGAGGTGATCAGCGGAGCGAAGAGCCGGAAGAAGAACCTGGCCGCGACGTACGGCGAGGGTTTCCCGCCCTGGTACTACTGGATGGGCGCGCACGCGCTCACGCACGGCGGCGCGGTTTTCCTGATCACGGGTCTCTGGCAGCTCGGCGCGCTCGAAACCGCACTGCACGCGGCGATCGATCACGCCAAGTGCGAGGGGCGCATCTCGTTCGATCTGGACCAGGGCCTGCACATGGCGTGCAAGCTCGTCTACGTCGCGGTGCTGCTCTAGGTTCCCCGCAAAGGGGGCTGCGCGTGGACTTCGATCGCTTCTTCCGCCGGGCGCTGCTCGTCACCGGCTTCATGAACTTCTTCGGCGCCGCGCTGATGGCGCCTCCCGCCGGCGCGCTGCGCGCGCTCGCGGGGTTTCCCGAGGCCGGCCACCCGCTC
Organism: uncultured Myxococcales bacterium; assembly: GCA_964566375.1. Classification (GTDB taxonomy): domain Bacteria; phylum Myxococcota_A; class UBA9160; order SZUA-336; family SZUA-336; genus VGRW01. Next base: position 3,614 of record CAZMKX010000043.1, on the reverse strand, counting down.
TACGCCTGGATCCTGTCGCTCTGGATCGGCTTCTTCGGCATCGGCTATCTACGCCTCTCGGTGTCGGCGGCCCAGGAGCGCTTCTTCGTCGCGATCGGAGCGGCGGGCAAGGCCTCGTTCTCGCTCCTTCTCGTCGCGTTCTGGCTCGTCGGGGACCTGCCGGCGCGGGCCGCGCTCGCCGGATCGGCGGACCTGATCTTCGCCGCCATCTTCGTGCACTGGCTCCGCGTCACGCCCGCGCGCGCCGCGGTATGATCCCGTACGAGGGCCCGTGAGGAGATCTTCCGTCATGCTCGACCACATCTTCGACCCGGTCTCGAAAGACGAACGGAGCAAGCGCTTCGATGGCGGCGCGTTCGTCCTCGGTGCGGACGGGAAACACGACGAGCCCGTCTGTCACGTCCCCGCGTGAGCGCGACGCCGGTCGTTGTACGTCTCGCGGGCGAGCGGGACCTGCCCGCCCTGCGCGAGCTGATTCCGGCGTCCGTGCGTGCGCTGAGTCGCAGCTACTACTCGCCCGCGCAGATCGAGAGCGCGATCCGCCACGTCTTCGGCGTCGACACGCAGCTGATCGCGGACGGCACCTATTTCGTCGCGCACGAAGGCTCGAAGATCGCGGGCTGCGGCGGCTGGAGTCGGCGGAACACGCTCTTCGGCGGCGACCAGATGAAGCACGGGCCCGATCCGCTCCTCGACCCCGAGACCGAGCCGGCGCGGATCCGCGCGTTCTTCGTGCGGCCGGAGTTCGCGCGCCGAGGCGTGGGCTCGCGGATCATGGAGGCGTGCGTGTGCGCGGCGCGGGCGGAGGGATTCCGCGCGCTCGAGCTGGCGGCGACACTGCCGGGTGAACCCCTGTACCGCGTGTTCGGCTTCACGGCGGTAGAGAAGCTCGACACCCTCCTGCCGGACGGCGTGCGCATCCCGTTCATCCGGATGTCGCGCGCGCTCGAGCCCTGAATCGCAGCGCGATGAGCGAGCCCGGCCTGCGACGGAATTTCGGCATCTTCGCGCTCCTCGGCGCCGGCTATCTGGGCGGCGGCCTGGCGCTGGCGTCGCTCGCGATCGCGACGCTCGAGGGGCGCGCGTTCTCCCCGCCCCGGCTCGGGATTCTCGCTCTGTCGGTCGCACTTCTGTGTCTCGCGCGCAGCCTCACCGAGCCGCCCCGCACGCCGCTCTGGCGCTTCCTCGTCTGGCCCGTTCCGCTGGCCGGAATCGCAGTCGCCGCGTGGTTGATCCGACGAGCTTTCTCTCCGTGAGGTCGCGCGGAAGATCGTAAGCGCGCGGCAAGTGGGCTAGGTTCCGGTCCTACCCCGCGCCTCGTAGACCGAGTGCGCCCCTTTCTAGGAGTCTATTCACGTGCCTTTCTCGTCGTTCGGGCTTCACCCGAGCCTTCTCAAGGGAATCAAAGAGCTGGGCTTCACCCGCCCCACCCCGATCCAGGAAGAAGCGATCCCGCCCGCTCTCGAAGGCCGCGACGTGCTCGCGTGCGCGACCACGGGCAGCGGCAAGACCGCCGCGTTCCTGCTTCCGATCCTCCACCAGATGCACGACGCGCCGCGCGGAACCACGCGCGCGCTGGTCATCACGCCCACGCGCGAGCTCGCGGCGCAGATCCTCGACGATCTCAACGACCTGGCCGTGCACACGCCGATCACCGGCGCGGCGATCTTCGGCGGCGTCGGCATGGGCAATCAGGAGCACGCGTTGCGCAGCGGTGTCGGCGTGATCATCGCCACCCCCGGTCGCCTGCTCGACCACTTCCGCGCGCCCTACGCGAAGCTGCGTGGCCTCGAGTACCTGGTGCTCGACGAGGCGGACCGGATGCTCGACATGGGTTTCCTGCCCGACATCAAGCGAATCCTGAAGCACATCCCCGCGCGGCGGCAGACGCTGTTCTTCAGCGCGACCATGCCGCCGCCGATCGCGGCGCTGACGCGCGAGATGCTTCACGACCCGGTGACGATCAACCTTGCGCGCCAGGCCGCGCCCGCGGTCGGCATCACGCAGGCGATCTACCCGGTGACGGGCGACAAGAAGGGTCCTTTGCTGGTGACGCTGCTCGAGAGCGGCGAGATCCAGGACGCGCTCGTCTTCACGCGCACGAAGCACCGCGCCGATCGGCTCGCCGCCTTCCTGCAGAAGCACCGCATCAAGGCCGAGCGCATCCACGGCAACCGCTCGCAGTCGCAGCGCACGGCCGCCCTCGCGGGCTTCAAGAGCGGCAAGCACCGCGTGCTCGTCGCCACCGACATCGCGGCGCGCGGCATCGACGTCGAGGCGCTCGGCCACGTCGTGAACTTCGACGTGCCGAAGGTCCCCGAGGACTACATCCACCGCGTCGGCCGCACCGCGCGGGCCGAGGCCACGGGCGACGCGTTCACGTTCGTGTCCCACGAGGAGGAGGCCGATCTCGCGCGAATCGAGCGCGCGATCGGCAAGCGCCTTCCGCGCGTGACGGTTCCCGACTTCGACTACGGCCCGCAGGGCGCGCCGAGCACCGCGCCCCCGGCGGTGCGGAGCGGCGGTCGCGGTCCCGGCGGCGGCGGGGGGGGTGGCGGCGGCGGCCGCAACCGCTCGCGCCGCGGCGGCCGAAGTCGCGGTTCGCGCTCCCGCTAGCCCGGAGCGCTCGCGCTCAGCCCTCTTCCTTCAGGCGCGGCTCCGCGAAATCCTCGGGATACTTGCCGACCTTGTCCGCGTAGAACGCGCGGATCTGGTCCATGTCCTTGCGCACGTCGCCCGTCGCGCGAAGCGACGGACCGAAGCCGCCGCGCTTGCGCGCATAGTCGAGGTATCCGAGCACGATCGGCACGTCCGCCGTGCGCGCGATGTGGTAGAAGCCGGACTTCCAGTACTCGACCGCGCCGCGCGTGCCCTCCGCGGGCACGACGAGCGCCAGATCCTCCGCATCGGAAAAGCGCTGCGCGGCCTGCGCGACGAGATTCCCGCGCTTGTGGCGGACGACCGGAATACCGCCGACCGCGCGCATGAGCCAGCCCAGCGGGGGCTTGAACAGCGTGTCCTTGCCCATCCACGAGACCCGAACCCCGAAGATCTGCGACAGGGCCAGCAGGTAGACCAGGTCCCAGTTCGACGTGTGCGGGGCAGCGATCAGCACGAAGCGCCGGGCTTGTGGCCTCTCCCCTTCCGTCTTCCAACCGGTCAGCTTCAAGAACGCGCGCGCGATCCAATCCAGCAACTCGGCTCCTTTCCCGCAGAGTACACTTCGCGCGGGAGGGTTCCATGGCCCGATTCGCGATTCTCGTCCGCACCGCGCTGGTCATCGCCCTGGGCTTCGCCTCCGCGACCGCCCGGGCCGACGACGCTCGCAGGGGAGTCGACGCCGGCAACGCGGCGCTGCGCGAAGCCGTGCTCGCGGGCGATGCCCGGAAGGCCGCCGAGCTGTATGCGTCCAACGCCGAGATCATTCCCGCAGGCGCGCCGATCGCGAGCGATCGCGCGGCGATCCTGGAGTTCTGGAAGGGCTTCGTCGCTTCCTCGCCCCGGGACCTCGCGTTCGAGACGCGATCGGTCGAGGCGGCTGGCGATCTCGCGGTGGAGGACGGCACCGTGAAGATCACGAGCAAGGACGGCGCAGTCTCGACCAGTCGCTACGT